>JAKAFG010000152.1 GCA_021818125.1 Pseudomonadota bacterium
CAGAAACAGACGATTCCGGCAGCTGTGCCAATGATGAGTGCCCCCATCGGATCCACGAAGCCCGCTGCAGGAGTGATTGCCACCAAGCCGGCTACAGCACCGGAAGTCATTCCTAACACGGTAGGTTTTCCCCGCAACCGCCATTCGACCAGTAACCAGGCCATTGCTGCGGCGGCGGCTGCGATCTGTGTTGCCGCCATAGCCATGCCCGCACGATCATTGGCGGCCAGGGCCGATCCGGCATTGAACCCAAACCATCCGACCCAGAGCAGAGATGCACCAATCAGGGTATAGGCGAGATTGTTGGGATGGATTGCATGTTGACCATAGCCAACACGGCGACCCATCACTAACGCAGCCACCAGCCCGGCGATGCCCGCATTGATATGCACTACCGTTCCGCCAGCGTAATCGAGGATGCCGTCATTGTTCAGCCAGCCTCCAGGACCCCAGACCATATGAGCGATGGGGGCGTATACCAATAAAGACCAGAGCCCGGTGAACCAAAGTAACGCCGAGAACTTCATCCGTTCCGCGAGCCCCCCGGTGATCAATGCCGCCGAGATGATGGCGAACGTCATCTGGAAAGTCATATAGACCGATTCGGGGATGGTCGGAGCCAACGGATTCACGCTGGTCAGCCCGAGACCGTACAACAAAAAACGGCTGACGCCACCGATAAGCGGTGTACCCATAGTGAAAGCCATGGAATAGCCCGCGACTACCCATAACAAAGAGACCAAAGCGGTAATAGCGAAGCTTTGCGCCGCCGTGGCGAGGACGTTCTTTTTGCGTACCATGCCGGCATAGAAAAGAGCTACACCTGGAATGGTCATGAGCAGCACCAAAGCGGTGGAGGTCAGCATCCAGGCGGTGTTGCCGTTAGAGAAGTGTGTCGGAGTCATCGGGCGCATTCTCGCCGGTTATCGCTCGATTGCGCAATGATCCATGAGGCTTAATAGCTCAGGTGCTGCGTCGTGCGCTGTCAGACAGTCTGGATCACCAGACAATTGGCATCATTCTGTCTGGTAGCCTGCGACCGGCCAAGTTGTAATGTGCTGATTCTCCTGCTACCGGCCAAGGGCCAGAAGGGGCTATTATGAGACATTACGATCACGGTGGAGATTCTGGGCGATGGCGGAAGCGAAAAAAGGGCGGAAACGGAAGGCGGTAGGGGATGCGGAAGCACCGATTCCGACTGCGCCTGGTCAGGGAGAATTGTTTGAGGGGGCACCGGCAGAGGTGGTCTTGGTGACGGATTCGATGCTCTCGGAGGTGCTGCCAGCAGGGGCACCGCCTGCAAGGCTGCCACCGTCAGGGCCGCCGTCCGCAGGACAGGATCTGTTGTCTGCTGCGCAAGCCACCCCCCAAAAACGCCGGAAAGCCCCGGAGGGCGAAAGAAAGCACCTCACCACGCTGGAGGTGGATCGGCTGCTGGCGGCCACGAAAGAGAACCTGCGTACCGGCCTGCGCGACCGCTGCCTGATCCTCCTGATGTTCCGGCACGGGCTGCGGGTGACGGAGGCCTGCGCCATGCGGATGGATCAGGTGGATCTGGAGAGCAAGATTCTCCAGGTGCAGCGACTCAAGGGGGGACTGTCCACCACCCAGCCGCTACGGACGGAGGAGATCCGTCTGCTCAAAAGCTGGATGGCCGAGCGGGAACGCTGGCTGCGGCAGTGGCGCAAGTCCGGCGGCGCGGGTGCGGCCCTGGATGGCCAGGCGCTGTTTCTGAGCACCCGAGGGACAGCACTCTCCCGCAAGACCTTCTGGGCGCTGCTGCGCCGCTATGGGGAAGCGGCGGGGCTGGCCTTGCCACCCCATCCCCATATGCTGCGGCATGCCTGCGGCTTCGCGCTGGCCGACCAGGGGGCGGACACCCGGCTCATTCAGGACTATCTGGGGCACCGGAACATCCAGCATACGGTGCGCTACACGGCTACGAACCCCGTGCGCTTCGAGAAACTGTGGCGGTGATTGTTGTGTAATCGTATAGTGTCATTTTATGACATGTAAGGTTACGGTAAATGACATGGCTAAAGTGACGGTGTCAGAAGCGGCAAGGCTTGTTGGTTTGGCTAGGCAGAATTTATATAAGAACTATATAAACCAAGGTAAAATATCAGTTGATAGAGATCATCTTGGAAACCCAAAGATAGATACCAGCGAATTGATCCGTGTTTTCGGAGAGATGAAGATGACGCGTAACGTGACATCTATAGATCAGGAAGCGACATGCGAAAATTCTACGAGTGACAGTGAGTTAAGCGTGGCTTCTCAGGCAAAAGATCAGGTTATAGCCACGTTGCGCTTGCAGATAGAGGCCGCGCTGGAACGAGAGAGGAAAGCAGAAGACAGAGAGCTATGGTTACGTCAGCAGCTTGAGGATGCGCAACGCCAAGTCAAATTACTTACGCACGAGAGTGGCAGCAATTCAGTCGTTAAGCGGAGCCCGTGGTGGCAACTTTGGCGGTGAGTATCTATTTTTTCACAGGAAAGATATATTGAATCATGCCTGATAGAAAGCTTGTTGATGAGGTGCATCGTATTTCAAGGCGGCGTGGAAATGGACAGTTGCGCCGTGAGGTTTGGATTAGTGAAGACTGCAAGGTAAGTCGTTACAACCTGGCGTACATCAATCATGCACTGTGTGCGGTAGATAACGGTCGTGTGGTGGGCTACGACAATCAGCATGGGTATCACCATCGACACTACTTTGGTGCGGTGTATCCCGTCGATTTTGTGAGCTTTGAGGAAATTGAAGCCGCGTTCGAGGCGGAGTGGATGGCTTTGGGGAGGTGATAGCAATGTTGCTGCATGTTTCTGATGAAAAGGCGTTTTTCAAGAGCGGGAAAAGGATTGCTCGCCTGGCAGATGCGGGGAAACTGGTGTCAGAAGAGAAGACCATCAGTTTTGAGGACCCTGCTGATCTTTTGCAGGTGCTCACAACGGCCCGACTTGCGGTCATGCGTGTGGTGTTGGAGAAGCCGCGTTCCATTACAGAGGTGGCAGAATGCCTTGGACGTGATCGCAGCGCGGTAAAACGGGATGTGACGTTGCTTGCCGAGATGGGCCTGGTTGTTGTGGAAGACAAGCCATTACCTGGGCATGGCCGTAAGAAAGAAGTGCGATCTGCTGCGGACACGCTCCGCCTGGAAGCGGTTTTGGCGTAATGGCTGAGACTGGCGGGGATACCGAAAAATTGAAACGCGATCCTTTTGCGTGGGTGCGTGAGAAAGCGGCCGAAGCGATGGCGCAGTCAGAGCATGAAGCGGCAGAGACGCCACGACAAATGTTCTTGCCTGGCTTCGACATTGGGGGTTTCCCGAATCACCTGAATCGCTCTAGTCTCATAGCTCCGATCGCACGCGGTCGGCGCAAGTTCCACCGACAGGCCGAGATGGTCACGCGGAAAGATTGCGTGCTGGAGTATACCGGGGAGCAACTGGACGAGGCGGACGGCGACCTCATCATGGCACTGATTGCCTTCGCCCAGCCGTTCCCTCTGGGTACGCCCGCACCTCTTAATCGCAAGGATCTACTGCGGAAGATTAAACCGGGTGGCATAGGTAGCACGCAATACGACTGGCTCTATCGGAGCATGAAGAGGTTGCGTGAAGGTGTCTTATTCCTTGAGGCGCGAAAGCCCAACGGCTCAACTCGATATACCGTAGGCAAGATGGAGTCATTTAACATACTGAAAGATTTAAAATATGACGGAGAGAGCGAGACGTATACCTACATCCTTGACCCTCGGTGGGTGGTGATGTTCGGGAATCGGGAATACAGCCTAATTGATTGGGACAAGCGTATGCAGATCGGACGCGGGCAGGACATGGCTAAAACCTTGCAGCGACTGGTGGCCACGTCCTCCGATATGGTGCAGCGGTACGCACTAGATTGGCTCAAGAACAAAATGGAGTACAACGGGCGGATGCGTGACTTTCGAGACTCCATTACTCGCGCTGTGCACGAGCTAGAACGCCTAGAAATCATCGCCAATGGCCGCATTGAAGACAGCACGAAAGGCTTGTCGCAGCTCGCCTTATGGCGTACTGCACCAGTGGCATAGCGTCGCGCAGGCAGTGGCATAGCATCGCGGATTAGTGGCATAGCATCGCGGATTAGTGGCATAGCATCGCGGCGCACAGTTGCAATATATTGATTAATATAATAAAAAAAGCCATTTTTTTTCTTCTACCTTTTTTCTACCATATTTCTACCAGAGCGAGACTGTGGACAAATCAAAATAACGATGGTCACTTGGTTAAGGAATAAAGAAGGAGCGCCCACTTGCCGCCTACGGCGCCGGGCGCAAACCTCCCCGGCGGGGAGCCTGCCGCTCCCCCTGTCCGAGCCTCCGGCTCGCCGGATCGACCCCCTTCGGGGACTACGTCCCCCATGCCTCCGGCATCGGCTCCCCCTTGGATTTCCATCCAACGAAAGAAGGGCATCGAAAATGGCCCAGAATCGGTTTTTTATGGCTTGAGGTAGATTTACCTCACCAGGACACATTGCGTGCGCTGTAGGGCAAATTTGAGGCCTTTACGACGCGCTGCGGAAGTAACATTCACGGGTAGGTATGGGGAGAGGGGGTGGGGGTGTAAGCCGGAACCCCAGAAAGAGTCCCGGCGACCACGATGCCCCGGAATACGGACATGGGTAATTGGAGGGCAGAAACGCCAAAGAGACGGCCATGCCAAACATCGAAGATCGGAAAGTGCAGTTTTCTCCCAGAATTCTGCCTATTGCGCCCGTGAAAAACCAGAAAGTTTAAGGCTTTCAGCCTTTGCCATGGTCTGACGGAACTTTCTGTGTTTTGGGCTGACACGCCCATTCTGGCGGCTTTGTTTCATGCTCAGAAGGTCCTGCCTGATCTGCCATCAACACCCTGATTTCAGCCAAAAGAGCGTCGTTTTCCATTTCAAGTCGACGCCCCTTGCGCAATGCCTCGTCTTTCTGTCCGGTATCCAACGCCACTTTGGCCTCCATAGACAAGTGATGTAACCGTTGGTGTCGTGCTGTGATGATGGGGTATGCGGGATCATCGCCGAATTGCGCAAAGCCTTCCATCTGCAACCATAGTCCCAAATGACATTTCTGGTAGGCGTCTGGCTCAAGGACGTGTTCGGGAAAAGGTTCCTCTCCTCGAAGTGCGGCGA
>JAKAFG010000153.1 GCA_021818125.1 Pseudomonadota bacterium
TTCGGCCTGAGCGGCTTGCGCCACCCCCGGCCCGCACCAGACATCCTCACAAATGAGCACCCCGCACTGCAGTCCGGCACAGGTAAACACCAGCGACTGCGCCCCCGGCGTGAAGTAGCGCACTTCATCGAATACCGCATAGTTCGGCAGACAATGCTTATGATAAACCGCCTCGACCCGCCCCCCGCGCAGCAGACTGGCGCTATTGTAGAGGCGCTCCTGCTCACGCTGCGGGTGCCCTACCAGCATGGCCAGAGGCGCTTCTGTCGCGAGACGCTGCAAGGCGGCATCGCAGACCTGCAAAAAGTCTGCACGCAAGAGCAAGTCTTCCGGGGGATAACCACTGAGGGCCAACTCCGGCGTCACCAGCAGGTCGGCCCCCGCGGCCTGTGCCTCTGCAGCAGCGGCCAACAGACGATCGGCGTTGCCCGCCACATCGCCGACCCGGCAGTTGACCTGCGCCAGGGCGATGCGCATCAGCGCCCCAGTACCTCGGCCGCCCGGGCACCCAAATCGGCGGGGGAATGCACACAATGGACGCCCGCCGCTTCCAGTACCGCATATTTGGCCGCCGCCGTTCCTGCACCACCATCGATAATAGCCCCCGCGTGGCCCATGCGCTTGCCCTTGGGCGCCGTGGAGCCAGCAATAAAAGCCACCACCGGCTTACGGACATGCGCCTGGATAAAGGCCGCCGCATCTTCCTCCATGCGTCCGCCGATCTCGCCCACCATGACAATCACTTCGGTCTGCGGGTCCGCCTCAAAAAGCTGCAAGACCTCGATAAAATTCATGCCAATCAGCGGATCGCCGCCGATACCCACGCAGGTACTCTGCCCCAGACCCAGACGGGTGGTCTGCTCCACCGCTTCATAGGTGAGGGTGCCGGAGCGGGAGACAATGCCTACCCGTCCGGTCTGATGAATGGCGCCGGGCATGATCCCGATCTTGGACTGTCCCGGCGTGATGATCCCCGGACAGTTGGGGCCAATGAGTCGCGCCGGGGAGTCCGCCAGATAATGCTTCACCATCAGCATGTCATGCACCGGAATGCCTTCGGTGATGCAGACGATGAGTTGAATACCAGCGGCAGCCGCCTCGATGATGGCATCGGCGGCAAAAGGTGAGGGTACATAGATCACACTGGCCTCGGCCCCGGTGTCCTGCACAGCGTCAGCCACCGTATCAAACACCGGCAGATCGAGATGGCGGCTGCCACCTTTGCCGGGGGTCACGCCACCCACCATACATGTGCCATAAGCCACGGCCTGTTGCGAGTGAAAAGTCCCTTGCTTGCCGGTAAAGCCCTGGCAAATCACACGGGTGTCGCGGGACAGCAATATGCTCATAGACGCACCAGAATCACGATAAGAAGAACACTGATTACCGCCTCTCCCAGGAGCAGGAGAAGCACATAGGGATTGCGCCGGGGTGCCGGACTGATTCTGTCGACCGCCGACCGCAAAGCCGCCAGATCTTGCCGCAGGGCCGCCACGTCGTCGGCCTGCGCCACGGACTTGAGCCGCTCGTCGAGAATCTGATCGAGCAGCACCGCCATCTCCGCCATCGCCTCCGCACTTTTCTGATCCGCGCCGCGCTTCACATAAGTATCGGCGAGACGCGAAATCAGCGGGCCGGAGTTACGCAGCACCGGCCACAGACGTTGCAACCAAAAGATGTTGATGGACATGTCAGCCCTGCGCCGCCGCCACGGCCTTCATGGCCGCGTCGGTAAGGCCATCGGCGGTGATCAGGGAAAGCCCGCTCTCCCGCAGCAACGCCATGCCCTCCTCCTTCCTGGTGCCCTCCAGACGCACCACCACCGGCAGATGAAGACCCACCTCCGCCGCCGCCTGGATGATGCCCTCCGCCAGCAGGTCACAGCGGGTGATCCCACCGAAGATATTGACCAGTATGGCCTTCACTCGGGTGTCCGAAAGAATAAGCTTGAAGGCCTGGGTGACCTTGTCCGCGGCCGCGCCGCCGCCCACATCCAGAAAATTGGCGGGCTCACCGCCGTGCAACTTGATCAGGTCCATGGTCGCCATGGCCAGACCGGCACCGTTGACCATGCAGCCGATGTTACCTTCCAGGGAGATGTAATTCAGTCCGAACTGCCGCGCCGTAATCTCCCGCCCGTCCTGCTGGGTAGAGTCAAAAAGTTCATCAGACTCAGGGTGGCGATACAGGGCGTTGTCGTCCATCACCACCTTGGCATCCAGGGCCAGCAGCCTGCCTTCGGCCGTGATGGCGAGGGGATTGATCTCCACCATCAGGGCATCGAGCCGTTGCGCCAGGCGATACATGCCCTGCATGATGCGTGTGAGTTGCTGCACCTGGCTGGCGTCCAGCCCGAACTGGAAACCGAGCTGGCGCGCTTGAAAAGGCAGAAAGCCGGTGCTGGGCTCGACCACGACCCGATGCAGGGCCTCCGGCCGGGAGGCCGCCAACTCCTCGATGTCCATACCGCCTTCCTGAGTTGCCAGAAAAGTGATCCGCGCCTGCCCCCGATCCACCATCAAGGCCAGATAAAGCTCGCGGGCGATGCGACTGGGCTCCTCGATAAGCAAAGCCGCTACGTGCTGCCCCTGCGGACCAGTCTGCGCCGTGACCAGCGGTTTACCCAGCAACTCCTGCGCCGCCTTTTCCACCTGGGCAATGCTTTCCACCATCCGCACGCCACCGGCCTTGCCGCGTCCACCGGCATGCACCTGTGCTTTGACGACCCAGGCCGGACCACCCAGTTCACGGGCCTGATTGACGGCCTCCCGCACCGAGAAGGCGGGAATGGCTCGGGGCACCGGCACCCCTTCTTCGGCGAGCAGGCGCTTGGCCTGATACTCATGCAAATTCATGAAATTTCCTCACAAACGACGCACCAGCGCCGCACTGAACTCCGCCGTACTCAAGGCGGGAACGTCACCACGCAACGCCGCCAGATCACCGGTCACTTCGCCGCTGGCGATGGCCGCGTTCATGGCCACCACGATGCGCGCCGCCGCCTCGCCCCAACCCAGATGCTCCAGCATCATCACCGCCGACAAAATCAGCGAACTGGGGTTGGCCCTGCCCTGCCCGGCGATGTCCGGCGCCGTACCGTGGGTGGCCTCAAAAATCGCATGGGTATCGGAGAGGTTCGCCCCCGGCGCCATGCCGATCCCGCCCACTTCCGCCGCCAGCGCATCGGAAATATAGTCGCCGTTGAGGTTAAGCGTGGCCACCACTGAATAATCTTCCGGCCGCAACAAAATCTGCTGCAGGAAGTTGTCGGCGATGACATCCTTGATAATCAGCTTGCCATCGGCGATGGCCTGCTGCTCGACCGCCTGCGCCGCCGCCTTGCCCTCTGCCCGACTAATCGCCGCCTTCTGCCGCCAGGTGAAGACCCGTCCGGCGAACTCCCGCTCGGCCAAGGCATAGCCCCAGTCGCGGAAACCGCCCTCGGTGAACTTCATGATATTGCCCTTGTGCACCAGGCTCACCGAGGGCTTGCCATGCTCCAGCGCATACTGGATGGCGCGGCGCACCAGACGCTCCGAGCCCTCCACCGACACCGGCTTGATGCCGATGGCCGAACTGGCCGGGAAGCGGATTTTGCTGACCCCCATCTCTTCCTGCAAAAAGCGCAGGAGCTTTTCTGCCTCGGGGCTGCCCGCCGGCCACTCGATACCGGCGTAAATATCCTCGGAGTTTTCCCGGAAGATGACCATATCGACCTTTTCCGGGTGGCACACGGGGCTGGGCGTACCCGCAAAATAACGTACCGGCCGCAAGCAGACGTAGAGGTCCAGATCCTGGCGCAGCGCCACATTGAGGCTGCGGATTCCGCCACCCACCGGGGTTTCCAACGGCCCCTTGATGGCGACCTTATATGCACGGATAGCGGCCATGGTTTCTTCGGGAAGATACTGCCCCTCGCCGTAGAGCGTCACCGCCTTCTGCCCGGCGAACAGCTCCATCCAGGCAATCCGCCGCTGACCGCCATAGGCGGCCTGTACCGCCGCATCCACCACCGCACGCATGGCCGGCGTGACATCGCAGCCGATCCCGTCTCCCTCGATGAAGGGAATAACGGGTTGATCGGGCACCCGCAGCACCCCGTCCACTTGGGTGATGGGCTTCCCCTGAGCCGGAACCTGAATATGCGCCATGGTCACGATACCTTCTCCAGTTGTTCGCTGGCCCAGGACAAGGCGCCCCCCTTCAGAATCAACTCCAGATCACGGGCACTCGCCAACTGCGGCATGACCGGAATATCCAGCCCTTGGGTTTCATCGCGCAGCGTCAGCGCCTGGCCCAGCGCCAGCCCCCTGATATCCAGACTGAGCTGATCCCCCGCCTGCACCCTGACATAATCCGCCGCGTCCACGAAAGTCAGGGGCAAAATGCCGAAGTTGATGAGATTGGCGAGGTGAATGCGTGCAAACGACTTGACCAGCACTGCACGCACGCCGAGATAGCGGGGCGCCAGTGCCGCATGTTCACGGCTGGAACCCTGCCCGTAATTGTGACCCGCCACGATAAAGCCGCCCCCGGCCGCTTTGGCGCGGGCCGGAAAGGTCTCATCCACCATGTGGAAGACAAACTCCGAAATGGCTGGCAGATTGGAGCGCAGCGGCAGCACCTTGGCTCCGGCCGGCATGATGTGGTCGGTGGTGATGTCATCTTCCAGCCGAATCAGCACCTCGCCCTGCAGGCTTGCTGGAGCGGCCTGCCCGGTGGGGAGTTTGGCGATGTTGGGGCCACGGATAATGGCCACCGGGCTGCCTTCGGCGGCGGGGGCGAGCACCATCCGGTCATCGACCAGAAAGCGCTCCGGCACCGGCACATGAATGGGCGCCAGCCCCAGGTCGCGGGGATCGGTGATCACCCCGGTCAGGGCGCAGGCGGCACAGGTTTCCGGGCTCGCCAGATACACCGCCGCATTTTTAGTACCGGAACGCCCGTAGAAATTGCGGTTGAAGGAACGCACCGAGACGCCTTCCGTGGGCGGCGCGAAGCCCATGCCGATGCAGGGTCCGCAGGCCGATTCCAAAATGCGCGAACCGGCCCCGATGAAGTCCAGCAAGCCGCCATCCCTGGTCACCATTTCCATCACCTGCCGCGACCCCGGCGACACCCCCAGGCTGACGCCGTCAGCGAC
>JAKAFG010000154.1 GCA_021818125.1 Pseudomonadota bacterium
ATCTTTGGCCAGGAGAATGCCGCGCACATCATCACGGTCATGCCCCACCACCGGAAAGCGCGAGTGCCCCACCTCGGACACCCGGGCAATAATCTCCGGTAAAGGCATATCCAGTTCAATCACTTCCATCTGTGGCCGAGGAATCATCACATCCCGCACCGTAAGCTCGCCCATGCGGAAGATCCCATCCACCATCCGCGCCGCCTCGGCGTCGATGATCTGCCGCTCGCCTGCCTCGCGGACCAGTTCCAGCAGGGTATCCTGATCTTCCACATTGCCGCGCAAGGACTGGGTAAACCGTTCCCACCAGCTCCGTGGTCGTTCCTGGCTACTTCGATCTTCACTCATGCATTTGGTTCAGGTAAGGGTCGGCCACACCCATTTCAGCCAGTAATCGGGTTTCCAGCGCCTCCATCTCCTGCGCCTCGGCAGCCACTTCATGGTCGTGACCGAGGAGGTGGAGGGTGCTGTGAATGAGCAGATGACGATAATGGTCGCGCAGGCGCTTGCCCTGCTCGGCGGCCTCGCGCATGACCACCGCCGGGGCGATAACGATATCGCCCAGCAGATCACGGCGGAACATCGCCGGCAGCATATCCTGCGGAAAGGACAGACAGTTGGTCGGCTTTGCCTTACCCCGATACCCCGCATTCAGTGCCGCTATTTCCGCATCGTCTACAAATGTCAGGGACAACTCGCGTATCCGGTCATCGGCGGATGCCCGTACCGAAGGGATGGAGAGCGCTTGCAGAATCGACCGGCGCGCCTCGGCACGAGACGGCAGCGGCAAGGCCGCGACGGCATCATCCACGGCCATGCGCAGATAAAGGCAGCTCATGCCTTTTCTCCGAAGCGGTCATAGGCTTCCACAATCCGTGCCACCAGTGGATGACGCACCACATCGACGCTTTCAAAAAATACCATATCGATACCCGGCATGTTCCCCAACACATCCATGGCCTGCACCAACCCGGAAAGCTGTCCGCGAGGCAAATCCACCTGAGTCACGTCGCCGGTTACCACGACTTTGGCACCGAAACCCATCCGGGTCAGGAACATTTTCATTTGTTCCGGGGTGGTATTCTGCGCCTCATCGAGGATGATGAAGGCATCGTTGAGGGTACGCCCGCGCATGTAGGCGAGGGGCGCCACCTCAATCACCTGCCGTTCCATTAGCTTAGCCACTTTCTCATAACCCAGCATTTCATGAAGTGCATCGTAAAGCGGGCGGAGGTAAGGGTCGACCTTCTCGCTCAGGGACCCCGGCAGAAAGCCCAGACGCTCGCCCGCTTCTACGGCAGGACGAACCAGCACCAGACGTCGCACTTGATTACTATCCATCTGCTCCACCGCCGCTGCAACGGCCAGATAGGTCTTGCCCGTACCAGCCGGGCCGATACCGAAGGTGAGATCATTATGGCGGATAGACTCCAGATAATGGCGCTGCCGTTGCCCGCGGCCATGAATCATCCCTTTGAGGGTCTGTACGCCGGCAGACTCCACCGCCGTAGCGCCCGCCTCCGCCTCCAGTTGCACATTCTGGATGCTGTGATGTACCCAATGACTGGACAGGGATCGGCCCTGGCGTACTTGAGCATACAACTTGGAGAGGACTTCCTGCGCTGCCTGCACAGAAGCGGCTGTCCCGGTGATATGAAAGCGTGTGCCGCGGGGCAGGATAACCACTCCCAAGCGCGACTCGATCTGTTTGATATGGCTGTCCAGTTCGCCGGACAGTTCGGAGAGCATCGCCGCACTGGCGTGCTCAGCAATGAAATCGCTGTGGCTGACACTCAGCGTCTTACTGGGAGGCTCCATGGGACTATATGGCAAGGCGCTGGCTCGCCGGTGCCACATGCCCGCGCAGACTATTGGGCAGCGCCGCCGTAATTTCGACATTCAGCATCTGTCCAACCCAATCCATGGGTCCCGCCATATTGACTGAACGATTGCAGGCGGTCTTGCCCGTCAGTTGCTGCGGATCACGGCGCGACGGCCCAGTCATCAGTACCGCCTGCCGCGTGCCCACCAGGGCTTGCGCGTAGCCCTGCGCCAGCTCGTTGATGCGCCCCTGTAATACCGCCAGACGCTCATCTTTGAGGGTCTCGGGCACACTGTCTTTCAGCTTCAGCGCCGGTGTATTGGGGCGTTGGCTGTATTTGAAGGAAAAAGACTGATCGAAGCGCACCGCATCGATCAATTCCATGGTCGCGGCAAAATCCGCATCGGTTTCACCCGGAAACCCCACGATGAAATCCGAAGAAATCTGGATACCCGGACGGGCGGCACGCAGGCGATCAATCTTATCCAGATACTGCTCGACCGTGTGTTTGCGGTGCATACGCCGCAAAATGCGGTCAGAGCCACTTTGCACCGGCAGATGCAAATGCGGTGCGAGAATATCGATACTGCCGTGCGCGGCAATCAATTCGTCGTCAAGGTTACTGGGATGGGAAGTGGTATAACGCAGGCGCAGTAAACCGGGAATTCGCGCCAGACGTTCCAGTAGATCGGCCAGACCGCCGTCGCCCGCCAGCCCCGTCGCGCCCCGGTAGGCATTGACGTTCTGCCCCAGCAGGGTGATCTCACGCACGCCCTGCTCTGCCAACGCACGCACCTCACGCAGGATATCGGGCATGGTGCGGCTATATTCCCGTCCGCGGGTATGGGGTACCACACAGAAGGTACAGAATTTATCGCAGCCTTCCTGAATGGTGACAAAAGCGGTGGCTCCGTCGCGGCCCGGCCGCTGCGGCAAATGATCAAACTTTTCCAGCATCGGGAAGGCGACATCCACCTGCGGACGGCGCTCGGCCAAACAGGCATCCAGTAAATCCGGCAGACGGTGCAGCGTCTGCGGTCCGAACACCAGATCCACGTAAGGAGCGCGCCGCCTCAACCGCTCTCCTTCCTGACTGGCTACACAGCCCCCTACACCGACCACCACCTCCGGGCGCCGTTCCTTGAAAGGGCGCCAAAAGCCGAGCTGAGTAAAGACCTTGTCTTCGGCCTTTTCACGGATGGAGCAGGTGTTGAGCAGGAGCACATCGGCGAGCGCCGGATCGTCCACCAGATGCAACCCATGGCTGACCGCAAGCACATCAGCCATGCGCTCGGAGTCATACTCATTCATCTGACAGCCGTAAGTCTTGATATACAGGTTCTGCAATGCTTTCCCAGAAAAAGAGAGAGGACTTTATGGATGATGATAGGGCCACCCCGAAGGATTGACAAGGGGCGGTCGCCGATTACGGAATCACCCCAAACCCAACGCCGATTTCAGCAAGAAGTGAAAGCGCTGATCATCCAGAACACTGCCCAGCAGACCAAAACGGGTGGCCACCGCAGTGACCTGCGGCCCCTTCGGCGTGATCGTTACATCCACCAGCATGTGCCCGTTACGCGCATGAATAACACTGCCTTGGGAGGAGGTGCCCGCACTTTCGGTACTGAGGATGACACAATGCATCTGCCTCAGCACCTGCGTAGCTGCCGCTAGGGTAGGCTGAAATGCCGTCGGGTAATAGTGGGTGTCCTGGCCCGTATAGACGGCCGCCAGCGGCCCACCCCCATCCTCCGTGCTACAGGCGCTGAGCAAGATCGGGGATAGTATCGCCATGAAGATCAGAAACAATCGCTTATTCTTATTCATATCCATCCTCATTAAACCCGGAAGATCAGTTTCCTATAGCGCCAGTATAACCCAAAAGTAGTCCGGCATGACGCCATCCGCAGCACCGTGCTACAATACGCGCCATTCATTTGGCGACGCGATGACCAGCGTTTTGCCTCCACCGGTGGAGAAAGCCCATGTCCCGATCTTCCGGGCCGATGTCCCAGCCTTGGCACTTTACCCGCGAGTTTTTACGCGACCCTCATGCCATTGGGGCTGTGCTACCCAGTTCGCCCTTCCTCGCCCGCCGTATGGCCGCCATGGTGCCCCACAGCCCCGGCCTGGTGGTCGAGTTGGGGCCGGGTATGGGGCCGGTGACCAAGGCCTTGCTGGAAAGCGGCATTCCACCGCAGGATCTGGTTCTTGTCGAGCAGGCGCCAGCCATGGTCCGCCACCTGCGCCGGCATTATCCCGAGGTGGAAGTCATTGAAGGGGACGCAGCGCACATTCAACACCTGGTGGCGCATCGCGGTCCGGTCCGCGCCGTGGTGTCCAGTCTGCCGCTGCGCAGCATTCCCAAAGCGGTCGTCGAGCGCATCTTTCAGCAACTTCCGGGGATCAGTCATCACGGTACGGTCTTCATCCAGTTTACCTATCACTTCCGTAGTTCCTGCCAGGGCTTGCCACCGGAGTTTCGTCGCGGACGCGTCGCCGTGGTCTGGCGCAACGTGCCACCGGCACGGGTAGACGCCTTCATTTATCACGCACCCCAGCAGCGCTGATTTGGTCGCGTTGACAAAAGAAGAGGCGAGAATGATGAGGCATGACCGAAAGACGCAGAGTGCTACGTCAGACAATGGACCCCTGCCCTGTTCCAAAATGATCACCAAAAATCCGCCTCCCCTGCGCCATGCCCCTCGTGCGCTATGGCCTTGGCTAACCTTGCCTGCCTCTCTCACCGCAGCGCTGCAACGGGCTTACGAAAAGCCGCATGCGGTGCAGGCGCTGCTGCTGGATAGCGGACGCGCGAATCCAGCGCCGACCGAGCGCCGCATATTGCGCCTACATCGCGGAGAGCAGATTTTTTGGCGCGAGGTCCTCTTGCACGGTGGCGACCCAATGCGTCCGGCGCTTTGGGCGCGCACGACCATTCCTTTGCGCGGACTGCGTCACGGTCTGTTACCGCTGACCCGCCATGGCACGCGCCCCATCGGCAACACCCTATTCCGTCACCGCCGATTGCGGCGCTCCCCGATTCAAGCCGAGAGCCAGCCACGATTCGGCCGCCGCCGCTGGCAGCGGCGGTCCGTATTGCGTCGCGGTGACACGGGGGTCCTGGTCGAAGAGCATTTCCTGCCGGACCTGCCACGCTGGGCTGGTCGAGGACGACGCTGATGCAAGCGACTCCCGCGCCGCTCCGCCAACGCCTACGCGCCTATGCGACCCTGATGCGCATGGATCGTCCCATTGGCACCCTGCTCAGATCG
>JAKAFG010000155.1 GCA_021818125.1 Pseudomonadota bacterium
TGGCCGCCAGCAACTGGTTACGTTCCGGCAGATCCCGGGAGCCGAAGCCGTGCAGGGTCAGGTGCGTCATGCCCAGGGCGTCACAAGTCTCCTGCTCCAGACGGTAATGAGGTTCGTGGGGGGCCGGAGCGCGCAGGTTCAACACCGTGCAGAAACCATGCTTTTGCTGCCAGTGCCGCAATTGAAGGGGCGAGGGTTGGGCCGAACGAAACGCTCCCGGCGCAATCTCGTGAAAGTTCGCATAAAACAGTTCGCGGAAAATGCCGTGATCCGTCCAGAACTGGTGGCGCCGGTAGCGGCGGCGCTCATCCGGCAGGAGCACCAGGGGGTGTTTCATGATCGGTGCTCCAGCAAAGGGGATAAGGCCGTCCAGACCTGCTCCGGGCGTAAGGCCTGCTGGCAGAGTATCAGGCCATTTTTCGCTTCCGGCAACGGGCATCGGGATTTACCACAAGGCGAGCAAGGCTCACGGCTTTGCAAGCTGACCTGGCGACTATCCATCACGGAAAAACGCCCACTAGCCGTCGGGCCGTACATAGTAACCCCCGCCAGCCCCAAGGCACCGGCCAGATAAGAGAGTCCCGTATCCATACCGACATAGGCGTCTGCCCGGACGATGAGGGCCGCGATTTCCAGCAACGTAGCGGCGGGCAGGGTGACCACATTATCCGCTTGTTCCGCGATGCGCCGGGCTCGCACCGCCTCGCGCGCATTGCCTGCGGGCAACAACAAACGCAGTCCCTCCTGTCGTAGCCGGGCGGCCAGCGCCCGCCAGTGGTCTTCCTGCCATTCCTTGTTCTCTCGCGAGGTCCCGTGAAAGCCCAGCACGAAGGGCCGCTGCACCAGTTCTCCCCAAGGTTGCACCAGCGTGTCTTTACGCAGGCGCGCGGCGGCCACCTGCAAACCATAATCTGGCGGCGTTTCCGGCAGGGGGTAGTCTAAAGCCTGCGCGAATAGTTGGCGATTCCGGCTGATGGCGGACTGCCCCCAGGACACGGGAAAGCGGCGATGGTAAATTCGGCTGGCACCCGGTTCGCGAGCGCTGGCGGCATCCAGGCCCCACAGGGGTGCACCGCCCAGACGGCCCAGCAATGCACTTTTATAGAGTCCCTGGGCATCGAGAATATGATCGTAATGCTCCACCCGTAAAGCCCGGCGTAAATCCCGTAACACGGCCGCCAGCCCACGCCACTGTTTTTTATAGTTGCGCAGAGAGAAGGGAATCACCCGCGCGACCCCTGGATGCAGCAGTGCGATGGGCGCGAATGCAGGCTCAATCAACCAATGTAAGAGCAGATCCGGTCGGGTCCGCTGCAAATCCGTCAGCGCCGGCAGGGTATGCAGCACGTCGCCCATGGAACTCAGGCGCAGCAGCAGAATCTTCATTGCTGACTATGGTCCCTGAGTTCCAGCGCCATGGCATATTTCATGAATGCGCCCAGCGCCGTGGTCCAGGCAATGGCGGCACCTTCCACACCATCCAGAAATCCCAGACGCCAGAAATAGCCGCGCCAAAAAGCCGCCAGCGCGTGGGTCATGGGCATGTAAGCATGGAGCACTTTGCCGCGCTGGTGGACCTGCTGGGCATTGAGGGCGGCGTAGCGGCGCATTTTATCAAGCAACTCGCCATAATTAGCGTAGGAATAATGGTACAGCGCACAACCTGGGATACGTGCGATGGCTCCATGAGTCTCCCACGCCTCATGAACCAGACATTCCCTATAAGCGCCACATCGGCGGTCAAATAAACGCAGCACTTGGTCATGCGCCCAATCGCCGTGACAAATTTCTTTGCCATGAAGGAAGCTTCTGCGCTCAAGACGATAACCTACCACGCTTGCAGGCCCTCGTATCAAAATAGCATTTCGGACAGCCTTCGCCGCCGTCTCAGTTAGTATTTCATCGGCATCCATCATGAGAATCCACGGATTTTCAGCCGACACCACGGCAAACTGTCGCTGCGCAGCGAAGCCGGGCCAAGAGCGTTCAATGATACGAGCGCCCGCGTTTCGCGCTAAAATTAACGTGTTATCCTGAGAGCCACTATCTACCACCAGCAACTCGTCGGCGATGTTGGCCACGCTTGCTAGTGACCGACCGAAATGCCGTCCGGCATTTTTAGTAACATAAACTACCGACAGACGAGCACACATTATGGGGCGTTCAACTCTGCAGGCTCAATCACAGACCGTTGGTATAAGGGTAAGCCAGCCATCAGCGCGATAGTAATAGCATCAGCGTATCCCCAACTCAAACCATCGAAAAGCCCACCAATGAGATAAATGGAGAAGTAAGTAAGCGCGAACCAGTTCTGGGGAAGATCTCGCGACCTCCACATTTCACGCCCCAAGGACCAGAGAAACCAGAGGAAAAGTCCAAGACCGACAATCCCCAAAGATGCCGCTTCACTGATATAGCTGTTAGCCGCAGTATTCATGACAAAGCCGGGGGTCGCAGGAATCTGGTGCGCCGCCTGCATTTTCAGTATGACGGAATAAAAATCGCCTGTCCCAACCCCAAAAAATGGATGTGCAAAAAACATCATCACACCGCCGATCATTGCCAGGAGGCGAATACCCCAGCTTGAATAAACATCTGCGTGATTTAAGTTGAAAGTCAACAACTCATGAAAACCAAGCATAAAATTGGAACGAATGGATGGCATTGCGAACAAGCCAAATACAGCCAAGGCAAACACCATAGTCATCCAGTAGCGCCAGCGTCCGGGATAGAGCATCCAAATCGCTATAGGAAGCAATATCACCAGTAGTAATTGCCCAGAACGCCCATGGATAACAATCAGTTGTACAAACAGCATCAGACCGATAAGCACATTAACCCAGCGGGGAAAGTTCCATTGCTGCCTGAAGTCCCAAGTCAGCCATAGAAGCGCATGGGCGATTGCCAAAGAAAGAAAAATATGACCACAAAAACCCGTATAGTTCATACCGCCGGTATTCTTCCATGGAAAAACTCCCCAAGTCATCATGACTGCCAGGAATTCGTTGATCAATAAACCAGAAAGAAATAGCGTGATCAATAATTTTATCCAGCGCTCCTTCCAGGGCAGCGTGGCGCCTATAAACGCCAACACGCCATAACCGGTGGCTTCTGCAACCTTCAGTCCGAAGAACATATCTGTGGTCCATAGCAGACCGAGGAGCGTCCAACCGATGAGCAACGCAAGTGGTATCGCCCAGGGCCGCGCAAAGATCTGGCGCCATTCCCGCCAATGGCCGCTTGCGGCATAAAGCACCAGCAAAAGCCCTACTGAGACACCAGCACCTGCCGTACTCAGCGGGAAACTGAATAATGGCAAGGCATACGCCGTAAACATTAGTCCATCCGGGACTCGCCACTTCATGACATAAAAACCTTATTTTTATCAGGCAATCGTAAAATGCTGGACACCATCGTATCACTATCGCCGCCACCATTCCCGGTCACGACGACAGATGCTTCACGATGGTAATGTTCCGGACTTGGAAAATTAAACAGCGCCAGCGTGGGTAAACCCATGGCGACGGCCATGTGGTATGGCCCGGAGTCGCTGGACACGAAGATATCACAAGTCGCAAGAGCTCCCGTCAGGCCGCTGGGCGTGGTCTGGCCAGCAATATCCAAGATGTGTCCGACATCACCCCAGCGAGCAGCATATTGCCCCAGAAAATCCTGATTGATGCCGCGTTCGTTTGGGGCGCCGGTCAGCAAAAGAATATGGGGAGAAGCGGCCGCAACCTGCCCCATCACTTCCACCAGAAATCCGACGGAGGGACGTTTTTTTTCCGCATCTGGCGTACCACAACCAATGTTCACTCCGATAACAGGTCGGTCTTTTGGTAACCGGGATTGCAGAGATTCCCGAACATAGCGTCCAGCCTCGGTTTCCTGCAACACGATCCGCTGGCCATCCCGGTCCAGCCTCAAAGCCGCTAACGCCGCGAAGTCCCGCTCCGTATAGTCCATGGGCCAGGACAATTCATGCCGCCGGGCGTACTCCTGTAAACCCGGCCCCGCATAATCATAAAGCCACCCCCGTCCCGGCACCTGATTCACCCCGACCGCAGGTGCCGCACAGAAATGCCGCATCCAGCGGGCGGCGATACTCGTTTCGATACCAAAGGGCTCGTGATCAATGATCAGGTCCGGTTGCACTTCCTGCGCGATACACCGCAACTCGGGTAACAAACGTCGCCATATACGCGGACCAACACCTCGTATACCGGCAAAACGCCCCTCTTGCATGGGCAGAAAATGGGCGCTGGCCAGCAGATGATGGTCCCGAATCAGCGCCTCGCTCGGATAACCTGGCCAGCGGGTCAGAAACACCAGATGCAGCTCCGCATCCGGCCAGCGCTTTTTGAGCACCGCCCAGGCCGCCGAGCTACGCAGGATGTCGCCGATACCTGCACTGTGCGACTTGATCAGAAGTATGCGGTGGGGTTCTACGGGTAAAGGACGTGGCATCAGGGCTGCGTTCAATCGGTCTGAAGGGCCGAAGGCAGATCGACGCCGGCATAGATGTCCTCTACTGAAAGTGCCAGGTCGACACATCGGAGGCGCAAACGGTCGCTTTCAGGGTCATTCAGCAACTCGTACCACCAACCTTCAGGATGCCGGCGGAATGCCTCGACGACGGCTTTTTCGCTATCCACCAAAACATATTCCTGCAGGCTGGGAAGCGTCTGATAAGCTTGTAGCTTTTCACGACGGTCCACATTCGCCGTGCCGGCTGACAATACTTCGACGATAAGGCAAGGATCTTCCAGATAGAGGGTATCTCCGGACAACGGCACACCACAACGCAACACGACATCGGGGTAATAAAAGGCATCTACAGCTTCTACCCGCACTTTCATATCGCTGTTCAGAACCTGGCAGTGACTACCACGGGTCTTTTGCCAGAGCAGTCCATACAGGTTGCCCGCAATCTGGTTATGACGCAGCTTGGCCCCGGCCATGGCATAGACCTGCCCGGCCACATACTCGTGGCGTATATCGGCGCGTTCCTCACCTTCCAGATACTCTTTGACAGACAAAGGCCGTAACATGGCTA
>JAKAFG010000156.1 GCA_021818125.1 Pseudomonadota bacterium
AACGCCGACCGCCTGGAGCCGGGGGAGCGTTGCGCGAGCACCAGTAATCGCAATTTTGAAGGGCGTCAGGGCGCTGGAGGACGGACCCACCTGGTGAGCCCCGCCATGGCCGCAGCGGCTGCCATTGCCGGCCATTTTGTGGATGTGCGTGACTGGATCATGCACTAAAAAGCGCGCGCGGTCCTGGTTACTGCGCCTCGCCTTGGGCTTGTGCAGTCTGGGCATGGTGGAGATCGGTGTTTTTGCGGCAATCCGTGGCTGGTCAGCAGAATGTGCGGCCATGGAGTATGTCATACAGCGTCGGATGGAGAGATAATGGAAGCTTTTACGGTAGTAGAAGCGGTGGTTGCGCCGCTGGATCGTCCCAACGTGGACACCGATGCAATTATCCCCAAGCAATTCCTCAAGACCATCGAGCGCAAGGGGCTGGGTAAACACCTCTTTGACGCCTGGCGTTATCTGGAACGGGATGGAAAGCAGGTAAACAACCCGGATTTCGTGCTCAATCAGCCCGCCTATGCGGGTGCACAGATCCTGTTGGCTCGGGAAAACTTCGGCTGTGGTTCCAGCCGTGAACATGCACCCTGGGCCTTGGCGGATTATGGCTTTCGGGCAGTGATTGCCCCGAGTTTCGCCGATATTTTCGCCAATAATTGCGTACAGAATGGCATCCTGCTGGTGCGCCTGCCTATGGATGCGGTGGATCACCTCTTCCATGAGGTGGCGGCGAACCCTGGCTACCGTTTGCGCATCGACCTGCCGGCACAGGAAGTGCAGACCATGGGTGACAGCCGGTATACCTTCCCCATGGATGCGGGCCACAAGCATAAACTGATGCATGGTCTGGATGACATCCAACTGACCTTGCAGCAGGAGGGTGCCATCCGTGCTTACGAAACACGGCGGCGGCAAAGTGCCCCCTGGCTGTTTCGCGATGAATCTCCCAGGAGCGGGCAGATATGATTCAGGAACAGCAGGAAGAGGAGGGCGGACTGCCGCCCCTGCGTTCAGATGCGGTCCTCCTCGCGGGGATGACCAAGCGGGGTAAGCCGTGCAGATTGATTGACAACACTGTTTCGGCGCCCCGCGAGGAGTTGAAGGCCCTGCTCAATGACCTCATTGAGCAGGAGCACTTCGGACCTTCGGGATTGAGTATGGCGGGGGGTAACACGATCCGTATCGGTGCCCCGCAGTCTGCCCATGTGCAACTGGGGGGGAATATCTACCGGATGATCGTGGTGGATTACGAGGCGCGACTGGAGGAGTTTTAGCGCTGTCTCTCAGGGCATCAGCCGCTGAATCACCCAGACTCCACCGGTACCTTCCGAGCGGTGGTAAAGAAAGCGATCATGCAGTCGGCTGCGTCGCCCCTGCCAGAACTCGAAGCGTTCTGGTAACAGACGATAGCCCCCCCAGGCGGGATTGCGAGGGACATCGCCAGTCGGGTAACGGGCCTGTAAATCGGTTACCCGCTGTTCCAATGCCGCGCGATCGGCGATGGGTTGGCTCTGCTCGGAGGCGGCAGCGGCAAAACGGCTGCTGCTGGGGCGTTGCTGAAAATAGGCCTCTGCCTCGGTATCGCTGAGCCTCTCGACCGGCCCGTTTACACGCACCTGTCGATCATTCTCCGGCCAGTAAAATACCGCGGCTGCCTGCGGGTTCACCGCCAGTTCCTGCCCCTTCTGACTGCGTTGATCGGTGTACCAGCACAGACCACGTTCGTCAAAATGCTTGAGAAGGACGAAGCGTACGTCAGGGTGCCCCTCTGCGTCCGCCGTCGCTAACGCCATGGCCGTTGCATCAAAGTTGCCTGCTTCTGTTGCTGCCGCCAGCCAGTCAGCGAACTGGCGGAAGGGATCAGGATTCAGATCCCGGCGATGCAACTCGCCGTGAATGAAGTCACGGCGGGTAGCGCGGTGGTCTATTTCGCCTTCCATATTGCCCCCAGTCGCTTGTTACCACTTACGCCTTGCGTTCGATGACTCCGTCAGCACTGCCAAACAGCATCACATCCGCACGCCGATGGGCAAATATGCCATTGTCCAGCACGCCCGGAATCGCATTGATGCGTTCTTCCATCCGCAACGGGTCAGAGAGATCGAGTCCGGTGACGTCGAGGATGACATTACCATTATCCGTCGTGACGCCACTGCGCAGGGTGGGGTTGCCACCGAGTTTCACCAGTTGCCGGGCGACAAAGCTGCGGGCGAACGGAATCACTTCCACGGGCAGGGGAAATTTGCCGAGCATAGGCTTGTCCTTGCTGATATCCGCGATGCAGACGAAGAGGCGGGCCGCACTGGCGACAATCTTTTCACGGGTGAGGGCGCCGCCACCGCCCTTGATGAGGCGGAAGTGCGGGTCGGCCTCATCAGCACCATCGACGTAGACCGGGATATCGCCGGTACCATTGAGGTCGAGTACGTTGAGACCTCGCGCTTTGAGGCGGTTTTCGGTGGCAACGCTGGAAGCCACATAGCCGTCCACATGGATATTGGCAGCGCTCAGCGCTTCGATGAAGAAGTTGGTGGTGGAGCCGGTACCTACCCCGACGACCATGCCGGGCTGGATGTAGCGCAGGGCCGCCTCGGCCGCCATTTTTTTGAGTGCATCAGCATTCATATTATTTTCCTTTGTGTGTTGGTGTGGAGGGACGACGTTGTATAAAAGCGTGGGTGAGTGCCGCCATGCCGTGGCAGAGGGTGGCGATGGGCTTTGCCGCCGACACGCAATGGCGCAGTAACCAGTCCACGCCGGGTGTCTGACAGAGGTCCATGAGCGGCCCGTTGTTGCCTCCGGGAATGAAAACACCGATTAAGGTGTCCAGATATTTGCCCGTCAGCGCATCTAAATCAATGGGTGTGCGTAAGTCCGTCATCTGTCTGACGGCAGCGCATAAATAGGCGGCCTTGCTGTAGTCTCCACCGAGCGTGGCCGGGTCCAGCCTCTCGGCATCGACTAGCGGCGGTACACCGCCGGGCGTGGCTACCTGGAGTCGCCATCCTGTTTCGCGCAGTATCTGCCAGGGTGCTACCAGTTCTTCCGCCCAGAAGCCGGTAGCGACTTCGGTGCCATCATCGAGGCGAAGACGCTGCGCCGCGCTGAGCAGGATCAGGACGAAAGGCTGAGTAGTCATGCCCCGAGTTTAGCATGGTCAGCAGGCAAGGAAAGGGCGGCTTCGGTATGGGCGTCTGCTGTTTTGGCAAAGGAATGCGGAGGTGAAGGGATGGGTGGTTTCATCAATGCGGGACTGCGAAATGACTTTGCTCAGTGGAATTGGGTGATAGACCAACAGTGGATAGCAGTTGGGTGACTGTTATATTGTTATCTCTTTGGCGGAGAGAGTTGCTGGTTTTTAATATTAAAAATACCAAGAGATGCTTTTATTGTGTGAAATCAGTCGTAAAAAATACCTTTAAGTACAATTATATTTTAAATCGTTATTTATGTTATGTCAATTTTAGTTTTATACCTAGCTGTTTTTATTGTGATTTAATGGTTATTGCTAATTAGTAAATTCTAATATTCAGATAGCACGATGTTGACTGTGTGTATTCAATAATTAGCACTTGCTTAACCCCAAAAATATTTGTGGCAACTTTCTATTGCTTTGCGCTTCCTGCTGGAATAGCTTTACAACCGAGTAGTCAATAAGCATTAAAAGTATAAGTTTATACTATTTGCACTGGTGTAGTACTTTGTGCGCAACGCAAGGAATGTGATTATGAAACCGCAAGCATTGGTATTTGCCGTTAATCAGTTGTCATCGTTCTCTTGGCCACTGCTTATTGTACTGGGCATCGCGACTCTGCTGTTTCTTCTCGCTTCGCTGATCGCCGTTGACAAGACAATGACTTTGCTCGTCTGGTTTTTCGCCATCTATGTGTTCTTCGATGGCGTCTATTCGTTTATTGGGTTGGTTTCTGCTCATCGGTATCGGGAGTGTGATCGGTGTCGCGGCGGGTATTGCGGTCATTCTCCTAGCACAGGGCAGCCACTCCTTGTGTTGCACACGCTGTTGACCATTTTTGCCTGGGTGGCGTTGGTCGGCGTTGTGGAGGGCATATGGGTGATTCGCGGTGTGCGTATCAAAGAAGTGGTGCTGAGATTATTGGCTCCGGTGCCTACCTGCCGCTGGATTGCCGGAGCGAAAGCCCCATGATTTTGTGGCGGTTTTGCCAAAGAGTGGACAAAAATACTGAGCTGCACATGGTATCGGGAAAGGTAATCGGATAGTGACCGCTATCCTGTCATATCGCGGATGGTCTGTAGTCCGCCAGGGAGAAATATAAATGCAAGTGAAGTGGAGGAATAACCTGAAAAACGGGTGGCGCTATGCTGCCCTCGCGCCGATTCTGCTGCTCAACGGCTGCGCTGGTAACCCCTATTGGATATTCGATCCCAAAGGGTTGATGGCCGATACCAATCTGTTTTATCTGCTAGTGGATGTCGGGATCATGGGCACCATCGTTGGGTTGACTGCCCTGTTGGTGGTCTGGTTCATGTGGCGCTATCAGAAGGGTAAAAACCGGGGGAAATATGATCCTGCCTGGTCCCATTCCAATACTATTGAAGTGGTTGTCTGGGGTATTCCCATCATTGCCGTCGGCTTTTTGTCGTATTTTGCCGTAACCGGTACTTTCGAAATAAACCCGTATAATCCGACGGTTATTACCAATCATCTGAAGCCCGCAAGTGATCCGGTCGAGGTGGATGTCATTGCTACCGACTGGCAGTGGCTCTTTGTGTATCCGCAGTATCATATAGCCGTAGCCAATGAACTGGTGCTGCCTGCGCACACCCCGGTATTTTTCCGCTTGACTTCGACCGCCGTGACCACGACGTTCTTTATCCCGCAACTGGTGGGCATGATTGACGTGATGCCCGGCATGCGTACGAAAAACGCCCTGGAAAGCAATAACACCGGGGAATATCAAGGAATCGCTTCGGACTATGCCGGCGCGGGTACTTCGTGGATGACTTTCAAGACCAAGATGTTGAGTTCAGCCGACTTTGGCCAATGGGTGCAAAAGGTGCAACAGTCCCCGAT
>JAKAFG010000157.1 GCA_021818125.1 Pseudomonadota bacterium
CACCTTATGCAAGCAAGGCATCGACCTGTTGCAGGCCCTGGCCCCATCTTTTCAGTCAACCCGCGATGGGGTAGCGATACCCCTGTGAATAGTTGCTTATTTTCAACGTGTCGCCGAAGCGTGTGATGTTTTCCCTCAACGACGGCATGACCCGCTCTCTCTCATCCTGGAGTCCACCATGACCTATCAAGAACTTATAGAATTTCTCAACCAGCATTTGGGATACCCTTTCCTGCAGGATATGACCCCGGATGCGGCGCTGAGGGCCGCACAGCAAGGCAGGCTCAACGATGCGCTGACCTCTGAGGTGCTGACCGCCCTCTATCTGGGCAACCAGTGTAACGCCGCTAGTGCCCCCGTGGATCGTGCGCACAGCTTTGATGGCCTTGCCGACCTGCGTCTGCGCAGCCAGGCCGACGACTCAGACCCCACCATCTTCCGCAAAGTGCTCAAACTCTCACAGGAGATCGACAATGCATTTGATCAGGAATTGATTCGCCAGCGTAACGAGAATGCCTCCTGAACATCTTTTTTCAGAGCAGGCAGACGGGTTCAGCCCGCCGCTGTCTGATCGGGGTTGGTGATATCCCGATGGTTGACCCAGAAACGTGCCCGGGTTTTTTTGGAGCGTTTTGCCACATAGAGGGCTTCATCCGCGTAGCGCAATAGCACATCGGGCTGTTCTTGTTCACTTGGGAAAAGGGCAAGTCCAGCGCTACAGCCTACAGACGCGCTCACCCCATCCCCCAAGGCAACAGGTGTCTCGACAGCAGTGCGGAGCCACGGGCGAACTCACCGAAAAAGGAAATGCGCAATTGATCATGAGCGGATTTCCTGCGAAAGATTCTCCATCCGCAGCATAGTTCCGCTGGGCAACAGTTCGAGATCAACCGAAAGCTGCGCCATTTGATGGACTGCTTTGGCAATATTGCGACACCGCTGGTGATATTCCCGCAACCGTTCAACAAGCAAGGGCAATTTCGTCATCGTATCCCCATCCTATAGCGGAACTATCCAGCACCGTGCTCCATCGCCCACACCTAGCGCACCGTTATAATATAAATAGGCATCACTACAACGCAGTCCGTTTTAAGCGAAGAAGCGCAAAATGCCGCGTTCAGTTGAAACGATGCAAAAGCCCGGCAATAGCTGCAAAGAGCGCAATAGGTAAGAAAGTAGCGGCTAAAGGGGGTATTCCACCTGAGACACTGATATATCCCGACATCTCCGTGAGGAAATGGAATCCCAGCCCCAACACCAGCCCCGCCATAATCCGCGCGGCCAGACCACCGCCGCGCGGATTGCGCGTCACAAAAGGTACCGCCAGCAAAATCATCACCAGGCCCACCCACGGATAACTCACCCTGCGCCAGAAGGCGAGGGCGACGCGGTTCATATTCAGCGCGCCGCTCTGCAAAGCCTGGTAACTTTGCCACAGGGCAGGCAGCGTCATGGTGCGCGTCGGATGAGCAAAACTACGCAAAGTGGCCGGATGCAGCGCCACTGACCACGGCATCTCCGCAACACGTGTCACCCGTATCTGATCGGGCGTAATTTCGAAAAGCTGGACATTGTGCAAGCTCCAGTGCCCCTCTTTGAATGCCGCCTCGCTGGCCGTTGTTATGGCGTCCACTCCCACCATACCCTGGCGTATCCGCGCGATATGCATATCCTGCAAAATCTTCCCGCCATCTCCCACCGCGCCGATCTGGATAATCTGTGCACCATAGCGCAACCATAGTCCTTGCGACCCCATATTATGGAGGCGGGTCCCCGGCTCATCGGTATTGGCCCACATGGCCTCGGCGGCGGGTGCGGTGACCGGTATCACCCATTCTCCCAAAGCAAACATAAGGCCAGCACCGAACAGTCCGACCAGCAGGAGCGGCTGCTCCAGACGCCAGACCGACCACCCCGACATGCGTAAAGCGATCACCTCAGAATATCCACTCAGGATACTCACCCAGACCAGCGCACCGAGCAGTAACGCCAGTGGAATCACATCATAAGCTACATCGGGCAACTGCAGAGCGGCGTAGGAAAGCAGCCGCGTCATAGACCAGACTCCATGCCCGGGTCCGGAGGATTTGGCGACAAGTTGGGCGATATAAACCAGCGCCAGAAGCATAACCAACACCAGGCTGCTATAGAGCAGCATGCCACGAAACAGCAACCGGTCTGCGCGTTTCATGACGCGCGCCGCCCCGACCAGGCGGGTAAAATCGGCAGATCGCGACTGCGCCTGAAAAAAGTGTACGCGGCCACCACCAAAATCAGCAGGAGCACCCAAAATAATCCGGGGAAAACCGACATCTTGCCACTCATCATGTGCTCTTTGAGATAAATAACGATGTTATTGATAGCCAGCAAAAACAGGATGCCTACCAACATGCCTGCCGCCCGTCCACCACCCCGGGGCTCGCTGTAGGCCAGAGGGACAGCCAGCAAAGCCAATAGAGGCAGCGCCAGCGGCCAGAGCAGACGCCACTCCAGTTCGGTTACGGCGAAGCGCATCTCGGTGCCGTGCAGGTAACGCCCAAGCTGAGACAGAGACACGCTACCCCAGTTGATGCCGCCCGGCTGGGCAGCGCTAGTGGCCGGGCTACCCAGCAACACCCGATAGCGCGCAAAGGAAAGGACTTTGAACCCGTTTTGCCCGGGCCGTCCCAGATAACGTTGACCATCCACCAGCACCAGAGTCAGGGCGCCATCCTGACGGGGTTTGATCTCCCCGTAAGTCGCCGTCGCCAAATCCAGTTGATCACCCTGGGCAATGGACAAAAAGATCTCGCGGAAGCGGCGACTGTTTTTACCCACGGGTTGCCCCACATAAATCACCCGACCGCCGGGTAAATTCGTGAAACTGCCGGGCTGCAGCATAGCCTCCGCCGCGGCATTGGCCAGGCGCACAGATTCGGACTGTAACTGGCGCTGCGCACCGGGCGCCCAGGAAAGAGACAACATCAATTCCAGGCAAAAGACGCCTGCCGCAACCGCCGCAACAGACGGCAGAAGTCCCGACAGCCCGGTGCCTGTACTGCGAATGGCCACCATCTCATTGGAACGGTAGAGGTTGCTGAACACCAGATAAACCGCGAAGAAAAAGGCCAGAGGCAATACCATGACCAACAGCGTAGGTACTGCCAGACCCAGCAATTGCAGTACAATCGATAACGGCAACTGCCCGGAAGCGACTTGTCTCAACAATTGGGTCATCTGGCCGATAGCCAGGATGGCAAGCACCACCAGACAGGTCAGCAGAAAAGAGGTCGTGATATTCCGCACGAGCTGCATACGGATGCGCGTCAAGCGGGCAACCCCTGAGGATTACTCGCAAGACTTGATTCCCGGTGCCCCTGGGGCTTATTTTCCATCTTTGACGTCATCTCGAATTCCTCGCTTACAGATTATCAGGAGAACCGCCGTGGAGATAGCCGTACAGTGCCAGAACCCAACCGCCGACAACAATGACTGTGTGGTCGTCGGAGTGTATGAAGGCGGCACGCTGAGCCCCGCCGCCACGCTGATTGATCTGGCCAGTGGCGGCGCCCTCCAGGCCCTCCTCGATACCGGAGATTTTAGCGGCGCCTGTGGCGAGACGCAGATGCTCTATCAGGTTCCGAAAATTGCCGCTGCACGGGTGCTTGTCCTGGGCCTCGGTACCCATGGCAAGGTCAAGGATAGTCAGTTTCGCAAAGCCGCACTCGCCGCCGCACTCGCTTTGCAGAATGCCCGCATCAGCCGCGTCAGCTTACACCTGCTGGACACCCCTGTGGTCCGCCGTTCCGCATCTGCGCTCGCAAAAATTCTGGTTCAAGCGATGGCGGAAGTCGATTATCACTTTGACCAGCATAAAAAGCCTGCAGACAAGCCGCAACGGGCCTTTGGCACCATGCAACTCATCGTTTCCGAAGGCAACATTGCCGAACTGGCAGAAGTTCAGCGTGCCGCAGCAGAAGCCCATGCGACGGCGCGGGCCGTCGCATGGGCCAAGGATCTGGCCAAC
The DNA here is from genome assembly GCA_021818125.1 of Pseudomonadota bacterium. Classification (GTDB taxonomy): domain Bacteria; phylum Pseudomonadota; class Gammaproteobacteria; order Acidithiobacillales; family Acidithiobacillaceae; genus Acidithiobacillus. The sequence continues at coordinate 4,007 of JAKAFG010000157.1, forward strand.
GAGCCGGGAAATGTCTGTACCCCTGTCTGGCTCGCCGGGCAAGCGGAGGCCATGGCCCAGCGCCTGGGCATCAAAAGCACCATCCTCGGTCCGGACGCCATGGAAGCCCTGGGAATGCATTTGCTCCTCGGCGTCGCCAATGGATCCCGACAGCCGCCCCGGCTGATCATTCTTGAATATTGGGGTGGCGCCGAGGATCAGGCACCTATCGTGCTGGTCGGTAAGGGTCTCACCTTTGACGCGGGCGGAATCTCCCTGAAGCCCGCTGACAAGATGGATGAGATGAAATATGACATGTGCGGCGGGGCTTCAGCCTTGGCGGCTATTCAGGCGGCGGCGGAACTTAAACTCCCGCTGAACGTTATTACCGTGGTGCCCGCATCAGAGAATCTGCCCGACGGGCAAGCCACCAAGCCCGGTGACATCCATAAGAGCATGAAAGGCCTGAGCGTGGAGATTGTGAACACCGATGCCGAGGGACGGCTGATCCTCGCGGATGCCTTGACCTATGTTGAGCGCTTCGAACCCGACGTAGTGATCGATATCGCCACCCTTACCGGCGCCTGCGTCATCGCTCTGGGGCACCAGACTGCGGCCGTGCTCGGCAATCATGAAGGACTCGTCCATGAGCTGATGGCTGCGGGCAAGGAAAACATGGATCGGGCTTGGGAACTGCCGCTCTTCGACGAATACCAGGAGCAATTGAAGAGCCCCTTCGCGGACCTCTCCAACGTCGGTGGTCGGCCAGCAGGGACCATCACCGCCGCCTGCTTTCTCTCGCGCTTCACCGAAAACTATCCTTGGGCGCACCTTGATATTGCCGGGGTGGCGTGGAAGAGCGGCGAGAACAAAGGTGCGACGGGCCGCCCGGTGCCGTTGTTGGTAGAGTATTTGCTGCGACGGGCGCGGCAGGTGGCCTGAGAGGACCACAGCTTGCCCATCGCCTCGTTCTATGCGTTGCCGCCGACCTTGCTCACCTTGCACGAGCAGCAGCGCGGTATATGCCGGGTGATTG
>JAKAFG010000158.1 GCA_021818125.1 Pseudomonadota bacterium
AACTGCTGGAAGAGGCCGATCTGCTGGCGTATCGCGATGCCCTGACCTCTGTGCTGGAGACCTTATGAGCGATTCCATTTTCGATCACGATCACCATTTTCCGGCGGTGGAGTTGCCGTCCGATATCCCGGCGGAGCTACTGCGGAAGGCACCCCTGAATCTGCCCAATCCGGCGGAACTGGAGGTGCTGCGCCACTATACCCGCCTGTCGCAGAAAAATTTTTCCATCGACACCCAGTTTTATCCGCTGGGCTCCTGCACCATGAAATATAATCCACGGATTGCCCATACCATGGCTTCGCTGCCGGGCTTCGCGCGCCTGCATCCGGATACGCCTGCACCGGCTATGCAGGGACTTCTGCAGGTGCTCTGGGAGTTGCAGGAATGGCTGGCGGCGGCAACGGGCATGGCCGCAGTGAGCCTGACCCCGGCGGCGGGCGCGCAGGGCGAGTTGGCCGGTGTCGCCATGATCCGCGCCTATCATGCGGCGCGCGGAGACCATGGACGGCGGAAGATGCTGATTCCCACGGCGGCGCACGGCACCAATCCGGCCAGTGCCCAGATGGCGGGGTTTGAGGTGGTGGAAATTCCCAATCTGGCCGACGGCGATCTGGATATGGCTTTTTTAGATCAGTATCTGGGGCCGGATGTGGCGGGGATTATGTTGACCAATCCTTCCACCCTGGGCGTCTTTGAACGGCGGATAGCGGATATTGCCGCACGCGTTCATGGGGCGGGGGGGCTGCTCTATTATGACGGCGCCAACCTGAATGCCATTCTCGGACGGGTGCAGCCGGGCCAGATGGGCTTTGATGTGATGCACCTGAATCTGCACAAGACTTTTGCGACACCCCATGGCGGCGGTGGGCCAGGTGCGGGTGCGGTGGCGGTGCAGGAACGCCTGCGACCCTTTCTGCCCCTGCCGATGGTGACCCGCGCCGAAGAGGGTGCTCTGCGCTGGTTGGACGAGGGTGATTTACCCCAGAGCATCGGTCGGCTCAGTGCCCATGGCGGTAATGTCGGTGTGCTGCTGCGCGCCCATGCCTATATACGCCGTCTGGGTCGGGCGGGGGTGGGCCGGGTATCGGCTTATGCTGCGCTCAATGCCAATTATCTGCTCAGGGAATTGCAGCGGGTGGGCTATCAGGCGGCTTTCCCGGAGCGGCGTGCCAGTCACGAGTTCATCCTGAGCGTCAGCGATTTGCAGAAGGCGACGGGCATACGGGCGCTGGATGTGGCCAAGCGCCTGCTGGATTTCGGGATCCACGCACCGACCATTTACTTTCCGCAACTGGTACCCGAGTGCCTGCTGATCGAGCCTACAGAGACGGAAAGTAAGGCAACGCTGGACCGTTTCGTGGCGGTGATGGCGCAGATTCGTCAGGAGGCACTGGAGCAGCCGGAACTCTTGCGTGAAGCGCCCCATCATCTGCCGGTGGGGCGCTTGGATGAAGCGCTGGCGGCGCGCCGCCTGGATGTAGCGGCCGCGCAGTGACGGTGTCGCCGGCGGGTCTGCTCGATGCACTCGGTGAGGTATTGCTGGATAAAGAACGGGCGCTACGCCTGATTCTGTCCGGCTTTCTGGCGGGTGGACATGTGCTGGTGGAGGACGTGCCGGGGGTGGGGAAGACGACCCTATCGCTGGGATTGGCGCGCCTGCTGGGTCTCGATTTCGCACGCGTGCAGATGACGGCCGATCTGTTGCCGGGAGACATTCTCGGGAGCAGCCTCTTCGATCCGCGCGAGCAACGCTTCGTCTTTCATCGGGGTCCGATTTTTCATGCCGTAGTACTGATGGATGAAATCAACCGCGCTTCGCCACGCAGTCAGTCCGCCCTGCTGGAAGCCATGGCAGAAGGACAGGTCTCGGCAGACGGGCAGAGCTTTCCGCTCCCTAAGCCCTTTTTTGTGATCGCCACCCAGAATCCGCAGGAGCACGCTGGGGTCTTCCCGCTGCCGGAGAGTCAACTGGACCGCTTTACGTTGCGTTTGTCACTGGGATATCCGAGTTACGAGGCGGAGCGGCGGTTATTGGCGGGGGAAAATCGACGGCCTGCCGATCTGAAAGCACTGGCCGATGCCGCGCTGCTGCGCCAGTGGCAGGCAGAAGTTGCGGCGCTATTCCTGAGTCCGGAAGTACAGGAAATGCTTTTGGCTCTAGCGCAACGCAGCCGTGAGGATGCGCGGGTGCGGATTGGGTTGTCGCCACGAGGCTTGCTGGCGCTCAAGGCGAGCGCACAGGCCTGGGCTTTTCTGGCGGGTCGGGATTTTGTGACGCCCGACGATCTGCGCGCCGTGACGGTGCCGGTGCTGGGGCATCGTTTGCTGTCCAGCGCATCGCTGGGCGGTGATGAATTGACGGCACTGCTGATGCAGGATACCTGGGGTTTTGGTCCGTGAGTCGCAAACGGCGGGAGGTACGTCTTTCCCGTCCTGGTAAGGTCTTTGTCGGGCTGACTCTGGCCCTCGGCTTTTCTGCCGTAAACACCGGTAATAATGTCTTGTTCTTGCTGGTTTCCATGATGCTGGCCATTATGGTGCTCTCTGGTTTTGTCGCCGGAGGCAACCTCTGGCGGGTACGTGCCGCCGTGCTGCCCGGCCAGATTTTTACCGCAGGAGAGCAGGGCGACCTGCTTCTGCGCATTCATAATCCACGCCCCTGGCCACTGTGGCTGCTGGAACTGCGCTTAGGCGATGCGCGACGCACCCTGACTCGCGTAGGCGCGCGTCAGGAGGCATTGGTAGCCCTGGCCTGGCACCCGCCCCTACGCGGTCAGCCGCCATTACCCCCTCTACGGATGGGTTCCGCCTTTCCCTTTGCTTTTGTCTGGCGCGGTATGCACCTGGTGGTAGAGTCAGCGGATCAGCCCTGGGTGGCCCCCGCTGCGGGCGAGCCATCGTTGCTACCGGCAGATCTGGGTCAGCAGGAGGCGGAAGGGGGTGAACCCGGCGGCAGCGGTGATTTGCTCTGGGTGCGGGAGCGTCTACCTGGAGAAGGGCTGGGCGCTGTAGTCTGGCGCCGGGTGGACTGGTCTTTAGGCGTGCAGGGGGAGTTGCGCTTGCCTACCCGTGAGCGGGAGCAGGCAGGGCAGCGACGAATGTTGCTCGACTGGGAAGAGGCGGCGCTGCAACGCTGGTCGGTGGAGCAGCGCCTGCAAATACTCCGCGCGGCGCTGGACATCGCGCTGGAACGGGGCTGGGCGTGGCAACTGCGGATGCCTGCCGGGATGGTGATCGGTCGCGGACGCTCGGGTCTGGATCAAGCCTTGTTGTTGCTGGCGCAACAGCCGCCTTTGCCGGTACCCCGGGAGGCTGATCAGTGTGCTCCCCTGCCTTGGGGATTGCGCACGGCCGGACAGTGGCTGCGGCGCTTGCCGCATCCGGGAGGGGTGGGCTGATGATGCCTGGGCTGCGACTTCCCACGCGTAGTGTGGGCTCCTTAGTGGCGGCGTTGATGGGTGTCTTTTTGCTCCTCGCGTTGGGTTCGGAGGCAGCACTCTGGGCCACAGCGGTTTGGGTCGTGGCGACCGGTTTAGGGCTGTATGGGGCCTGGCATGGGCGCCTGCCCTGGTTCAGTGCGGCGCAACGCTGGATGCTGGGTCTTTTTCTGCTGGCGCTGGCGTTACTGCTGGCCGGATGGGGCAACTGGCTGGCGATGGCCAGTCAGACGGTGCTGGTGCTGCTGGCGGTGAAGGCACTGGAAATGCGCAGCCAGCGCGACTTTTATCAGGTGGCGGCGCTGGTGCTGCTGGGCATGGGGGTGGCGGCGTGGCTGCGCGTGGATGTTCTGCTCGGTATTTTTGTGTTGGCGGCCTTATACCTGTCCCTGCTGGGATTGCTCTGGCAGCCCTTAGCCGATGCGGCGGTGGAGCGCACGACGGAAGGGCTGCGCTGGCGGGATTTCCGCTACATGCTGGTCTTCAGTCTGGTTTTTCTGCTGGTGCTGTTGCCGGTGGCGGCCATTTTCTTTCTGATATTACCGCGTACGCCGACGCCGCTCTGGGCTTGGGCACCGCCACAGGGGGCGGCGCATTCGGGTTTCAGCGCGGATTTGTCGCCAGACAGTATTGCGCATCTGGCCCTCGACTCCGCCACGGCTTTTCGGGCACAGATCAGTCCGCAGCCCGCTGACCCGGAAAGTTTGTACTGGGTGGGCGCGATCCTCTGGCGCGATAGGGGCCGGAGCTGGGTGCCGGATCCACCTGTCGCCGTGGTGCAGGGCGCTGTGTCTGCCGACGCCGGTGCCACCGGCGTTCGACAGGAAATCGTTCTAAGCCCGGACAACAGTAATTATCTGTTTGCCTTAGCTACGCCTTATCATCTGAATATCCCGGTCACCTATCGGCAGCAGGCGGATGGCGTATTGCGTCTGGACAAGGCGCCCGGTTTGCCCATGCGTTATATCGTCTGGTCTACGTCTGCCGCACCGCGTTTGCTCTCTGCGGCGGAGCGCGCCGCGGCCCTGCAGGTGCCTGCAGACACCAGCCCGGCAGTGCGCGCGTTGGCGGCACGATTTGCGGGCGGTAGCGGTGCGGTGGTGGTGCAGCGTCTGCTGCATTGGTTTCATGAGCCCTCTTTCCGCTACCGACTGCAAGCGCCGACGGGTTACCCCCATGGGCAAAGCATGGCGGATTTTTTGCTCCATACCCATACGGGTTTTTGCGAATACTACGCGGGCGGATTGGCTCTGCTGCTCCGGCTGGACGGAATTCCGGCACGGGTGGTGACCGGTTATCACGGTGGTGAGTACAACCCGGTGGGCAACTACTGGATTGTGCGGCAGAGCATGGCCCATGCCTGGGTACAGGCCTGGCTACCGGGACAAGGCTGGGTGCGGCTGGATGCGACGCCTGCGCTGACGGTACCCGGTCAGGGAGACAGCAATTCCGGTACCTTAGCCCCCGTGGTGGTGCCCGGCGCTCAACAGCTTTGGGACTGGTTGCAATGGCAGTGGATCAACATGGTCATCGACCTGACCCCGGCCAAACAGCGTGCCCTAGATCGG
>JAKAFG010000006.1 GCA_021818125.1 Pseudomonadota bacterium
ACCGGTGAGCTGCAACGCCATGAGAAAATCGCTGGCCTGACGCATACCGCGCGCCAGACTCTCGCCCATGGGCACCACCCGCGGCAAGCCCGCGCCCGTAGCGATACAGACGTGATCGAAACCCAGTTCCCAGGCGTTTTCGAGGGTGATGGTACCGCCCAGCCGCACGCCGCCAAAAATCTGGAAATTCGGGCGCCGCGCCAGCGTCAGATAAATCAGTTTGAGAAAATTCTTGTCCCAACGCACGGTGATGCCATATTCGGCCACGCCGCCAAATCCCAGCAGGATCCGTTCATCGAGATCCTCCTGCAGACTGCTCCAGTCCCGAATGGGCTCCTCCAGCCACTGCTGAGGAAGCGGTTCGATTTTCAGGCCATCAATACCCACGACCGCACAGCCTTCCTGCAAGAGATGATGGGCCATGGTGAAGCCCGCCGGGCCCATACCCGCCACCAGCACCTTCCGCCCGTTGTAGGGCTGCGCCAGATATTGCACCGCGCGTAGCGGATTCCAGCGGGTCAGCAAGTCGTAGAGTTCGACACCCCAGGGGAGGTTCAGCACATCCGTCAGAATCCGCGTTTCAATTTGCGGAATGTTCACCGGATCTTGCTTCTGGTAGACACAGGCCTTCATACAGTCGTTGCAGATACGGTGCCCGGTGGCGGGGACCATGGGGTTATCCACCATCGCCATGGCCAGGGCGGCGATATGGAATCCATCCCGCTTCAGCACCTGCATTTCCGAGATTTTTTCTTCCAAGGGACAGCCGGTGAGGGTGACACCGAGGGGGTCTACCTTGAGACCCAGTTCCGGCACGCCCTTTTTCTCGGGAAAGCCCTTGGAACAAAAATCCCCATCATGATCATGGCAATATAGACAGTAGTGAACTTCACTCTGGACACTACGCAAGTCCATACGCGGATCGGTCAGATGAAAACTGTCACGGCGCCGCAAAGTACCGTCTGGCGCCACGAAGGGCGCACCGTGGAGATCATCCCGCCGTTTTAAGGGCACCAGCGCCTCATGATCCACCCGCTGGGGCAGGTGGAAACTGGACCAGCCCTGCACCGCCAAGGCGGCCTGCGGGTCTTTAAGGATGAGGGCACACCACTGGGTCAGACGGTCAATGGCCTCGGCATGGGTCGCTTCATCCCCGAGCCATTCTTCACCCAGTCGGGCAATGGCCCATTCGCGATCCTCCAGCGGCCAGCCGCGCTGCCGGATTTCACTGTCCAGCCACTGATCCATATCCGCAAAAGTCTGCGGAAACTCGCCACGGTAACGGCGTGCGCGGCGCAGCACAAAATGCTTTTTGAAATCCATGACCGCATCATGGCTGCGGGTCTGAGCCTGTAACTCAGCCACTTCCGGTTCCAGGCAGAAAAGCCGTGCGACAAATTGTTCAAAATGGGGCGCAAGCTGCAGCAGAAACTCACTCTGGGCCTTATCGGCGGGCTGAGCGCCTGCGGCACGATAGACTTGCAAGCTTTCCACCAGTGTTTGGTCTTTCTCCGCCAGGCTACGAACAAATTCTCCATCCAGCCGAGCGAGGCCTTTAGCAGTAAAAAGTTCTTTGTATTCAAAGTTAAACAGGTTAAGCACGATGATCTCCAGAGTCATATCGGCGACTATACTACAGCCAACTTTCATCAAACTGTCATATTTTGCTGGCAATATAGAGTTCTGTCACCTTTTCAGGATGACCCTATGGTCCATTATCGCAGCATATTTCTATCGGACGTCCATCTCGGCACCCGCGGCTGTCAGGCGGAGAGTCTTTTGGACTTCCTGCGCCACAATTCCTGCCAGCAGCTCTATCTGGTCGGCGATGTCATCGACCTGTGGCGCCTCAAGGTCCGCTGGTACTGGCCGCGTAGCCATAATACGGTGGTCCAGAAAATTCTCCGGCTGGCCCGCTCCGGGGTCACGGTACGTTATATCCGCGGCAATCATGACCCCGTCTACGAGTTACTCTCTGATTACGTACAGTCCCAGGGCGACTCCATTGCCCTCGGCGACATTGCCATTCTCCAGGAAGCCGTGCATGAGACTGCCGATGGCAAAAAGCTCTGGGTCATCCATGGTGACCAGTTCGATGCCGCCATGCGCTATGCCACCTGGCTCATTCGTATGGGCGATCATGGCTATACCCTGCTGCTCTGGTTCAACCGGCTGCTGCAAAGCGCGTTCCGGCGTCTGGGCCTGCGCCGTCACTGGTCCCTGAGTGCTTACATCAAATACCGGGTTAAGAAAGCCGTGCAGTTTATCAACGATTATGAACATCTGCTGGCCGAAGAAACCTCACGCCGCGGTTATGCCGGGGTGATCTGCGGCCATATCCACCATGCCGAGCACAAAATCATCGACGGCATCCTCTATTACAACGACGGCGACTGGGTCGAGAGTTGTACCGCACTGGTCGAACATACCGACGGGCGCATGGAAATCATCCACTGGCCCATACCCTTGCGTTTTGATCAGGATATCGCCGCGTGATCAGATATCGAGTCGCGATACGAAACGCGCATTTTCTTCAATAAAGCGCCGGCGCGGCTCCACCGCATCGCCCATAAGCATGGAAAAGACCTCGTCGGCGGCGATGGCGTCCTCCACATCCACCCGCACCAGACGCCGGTTTTCGGCGTTCATTGTGGTCTCCCAGAGCTGTTCCGGATTCATTTCACCCAGACCCTTGTAGCGCTGAATTTCGACACCGCGACGGGCGTCAGCCAGAAGCCAGTCCATGGCGGCACGGAAACGGCTGACGGTAAGCCCTCGCTCGCCACGTTCCATACGCGCACCCAGGTGAATATTACCTTCAATCACCCGCGCATAGTCGGCCAGATGCCGGTATTCGCCACCGGCAAAAAAATCCTGATCAAAGAAACGCAGTTCCTGACTCCCGTGATGTTCGCGGCGAACCACCAGGCGCAAAGCTTCCGCTTCACCCACCCGCTCCACCGTGTAATGTTCGGCGGGCAGGGCGTTGAGCTCCAATGCCGCGCGGAGCTGTCGCGCGAAATCGTCCCAGGTGGCGCTATCCGCCGACTCCGCAACGATGGGCGGCAACGTGGCCAGGGCCCAGAGCAAAGTACCGGGATAGCGCCGTTCCAAGCGCTGCACCAAAGCCTCGACATTCTGGTATTGACGCATCATGCCGGCCAGTTGCTCGTCCGTTACCGGCTCAGCATCCGCAGCAGGACGGAATTGCGCGCCCTGCATGGCAATTTCGCGCAGGTAGGCGGCCAGTTCGGCGTCGTCCTTGATGTAGCGCTCATCCTTGCCTTTCTTGACCTTGTAGAGGGGCGGTTGGGCGATATAAATATGACCGCGTGCCACCAGATCGGGCATCTGCCGGTAGAAGAAGGTCAGCAGCAGGGTGCGGATATGGCTGCCGTCGACGTCTGCATCGGTCATGATGATAACCCGGTGATAACGCAGCTTGGCCACGTCAAAATCCTCGGTGCCAATACCGGTACCCAACGCGGTAATCAGGGTGCCAATTTCGTCGGACGAGAGCATCTTGTCGAAACGCGCCCGTTCCACATTGAGGATCTTGCCCTTCAGGGGCAGGATGGCCTGGTGTCGGCGATCGCGGCCCTGTTTGGCAGAGCCGCCGGCGGAATCGCCCTCCACCAGATAGATTTCGCACTTGGCCGGGTCTTTCTCCTGACAGTCGGCGAGCTTGCCGGGGAGGTTGGCAATGTCCAGCGCGCCCTTGCGGCGGGTCAGCTCCCGTGCCCGCCGGGCGGCTTCCCGCGCCCGCGCCGCTTCGACAATTTTGGCGGCAATGGCCTGCGCCTCTTTGGGATGCTCATCCAAAAACATCGTCAGCGCCTCGGACATGGAGGACTCGACTATTGGTTTAACCTCGCTGGAGACCAGCTTTTCTTTGGTCTGCGAAGAAAATTTTGGGTCCGGTACCTTGACGGAAAGCACCGCTGTCAGCCCTTCACGCGTATCTTCGCCACTCACCGCGACCTTAGCCTTGGCGATGATGCCTTCCCTTTCCATATATTGATTCAGCGTACGGGTCAGGGCGCCGCGAAAGCCCGCCAGATGGGTGCCACCATCGGCCTGGGGAATATTGTTGGTGAAGCAGAGCACCACCTCGTTATAGCCTTCATTCCATTGCAGGGCGGCTTCAACGACAATGCCGTCGCGCTCGCCGGTAAGGGTGATCACACTGGGATGAATGGCGGTTTTGCTGCGATTGAGGTGCTCCACAAAGGCGCGGATACCACCTTCATAATGGAAAATTTCTTCCCGTCCACCCCGCTCGTCCAGCAGGGTGATATGCACGCCGGAATTGAGAAAGGCCAGTTCGCGCAAGCGCTTCGCGATAATCTCGAAGTGGAAATGGGTATCGGCAAAAACCTGGGGCGAGGGCTTGAAGCGGATGGTACTACCATGTTTGCGTGACACTTCGCCGCGGGCAATAGGTGCCTGGGGTTCGCCATTATGATATTCCTGGGTCCAGACATAGCCATCGCGGAAGATACGCAACTGGAGCGTTTCTGAAAGGGCGTTGACTACCGAGACGCCGACCCCGTGCAAACCGCCGGAAACCTTGTAGGCGTTGTCATCAAACTTACCGCCCGCGTGCAGCACGGTCATAATCACTTCTGCAGCGGAGCGGCCTTCTTCGGCGTGGACATCGACGGGTATGCCGCGACCGTTATCGCTGACACTGACGGATTCATCGTCATGGATGGTAACGACGATGGCATCACAATAACCGCCGAGGGCCTCGTCGATAGCATTGTCGACCACCTCAAAAACCATGTGGTGCAGACCGCTGCCGTCATCGGTATCGCCAATATACATGCCGGGGCGCTTGCGTACCGCTTCCAGCCCTTTCAATACCTGGATACTGGAAGAATCGTATTTTTCCGTCATGATGCTGTTTCCTTCTCAAGCTGGCCTGCTGCCAGACAAAAATGGCTGCCGCCTACCGCGGTCGGAATCTGTCCGGCGGCGGTGACGGCAGCAAAGACCTGCACACCCAGCAGATCGAGTTCTTTCACCCACCAATCCCGTGCCGAAGCGTCCAACTCCGCCGCGAAATCGTCAATCAGTATGGTCGGCAGCGGCAAACCGGCCTGCTTCAGAATCTTTACCTGCGCCAGGCGATAGGCCAGACCCAATACCCGCAACTGGCCGCGCGAAAGGATATCCAGTGCCGCTTTACCGCGCACCCGAAAGGCCAGATTGGCACGATGCGGGCCGCTGTGGGTATAACCCATTTCGCGATCCTGTTCCTGGTCCCGTAGCAGGCAATCACCCAACGCCAAGCCTTCTTTCCAGCCGCTGTGCAGATGCAGGCTGAGTCCGGAAAGTGACCCGGACCAGCGTTCCCAGAGGGCGGCGACTTCGGGCTGCACAGCGGCCAGGTGCGCTTGTCGCCGCTGCTGGATTTCTTCACCGGAGGCAATGACGCCGTCGTCCCAGGGTTGCTGGCCGTGGCCGCTTTTCAGCCAGGCGTTGCGCTGTTGCAAAGCCCGCCGGTACTGGCGAAACACCGTGCCATAGTAGCGATCCGCGTAATAAATGCCCCAGTCCAGCACGCGCCGGCGGTCTTCCGCCGTTCCCGCGACGAAGTGGCTGTTGTCATCGTGCAGGCTTTGCAGCGGCAGAATATCCAGTAGCATCCAGGCCGAATTGAGCGACCCGCCATCATAGCGTATTTCCCGCTCCTCGCCACGCCGGCGCAGGGCGAGAAAATGATCGGGCAGGTGCGCGCTGACTAGATATTCGCCGTCGCCATCCCGCTGAACATGGCGGGGATTGTGCCGCCAGGTTTGCCCCGTGCCGAGGATGTGAATGGCCTCCAGCACCGAACTCTTACCCGTACCATTGGCGCCTATCAGCCAGTTCCACTGCCGGTCCGCTTTCAGGTCCAGGGTTTCTATGGAGCGCACCGATTGGATATGGAGGGCCTCCAGGGGCATTTCAAAGACGGACGGGCATGATGATATACAGGGGGTTATCTCCATCTACCGGAGTAAAAACGGCGCTGCTGTCGCTATCCTTGACCCGCATCCGCAAACTTTCCTGGGCGAATATTTGGGTGGTATCGGTGAGATAACGGCTGTTGAAAGCAATATCCAGATCGTCGTCCTGATATTCGACAGGAATTTGGATTTCGCCTTCTTCCTGTTCTTCATTGCGGCTGCGCAGGGTCATCTGGTTATTACTGAGGTGCAGATGGGTGGTCGGATTACGGTCGCTGACCAGGACATCACTTTGTTGCAAGGCGCTTTTGAAGGTCTGGCGGTCCAGTATGGCGAAGCGGGGATGTCCCTGGGGGATCACCCGCCGGTAATCGGGATATTTGGCGTCGATGAGTTTGCAGGCGAACTGTTGCGCACCATCGTTGAGCAGAAAACTGGTGTCCGACATTTCCAGCGCGATATCGCCATCATCGAGAATCCGCAGCAGTTCGAGAACGGCTTTGCGCGGAAGAATAGCCTGGTAGCTCCCACTTTCCAAATTGCTGGCAAAGGGCAGGGTCATCATGGCCAGGCGATGACCGTCTGTGGCTACGAGACGCAGTTCCTGACCTTCCACCTCGACGAGGACACCGTTCAGGAAGAGCCGGGCGTCGTTCTGTGCCATGGTGTTGGCAGCGACGGCAAGCGCTTCGCGAAAGGCTTTGGCATTGCAGTTACCCTGACAACGACTGCTGTGAGTGCTGAGATATGGGAATTGATCAGCGGGCAATATGTGCAGGGTGAAGCGGCTTTTAGCGGCCTTTAAGAGCAGCTTTTCGCCGTCCTTATGAAATTCTATGGGTGTGTGCTCCGGTAAAGCCCGGCAGATGTCATAGAGCTTGCGGGCGGGAACGGCGCAGGTGCCCGGAGCGTCTACCGGATGGTCCAGGTCGGCGGCAAGCTGAACTTCCAGATCGGTGGCAACGAAGCGGCAATGTTGCCCTGCGGCCTCGATGAGGACATGGGCAAGAATGGGTTGTACCGGTCGCCGGTCAGCAATGTTTGCCATATTGGCCAGGATAGGCAGGAGATCTTCGCGATCGATGGTGATTTTCATCAGGTTTTGCTCCTTGAGTGCCAGATCTGAAAAAGGGCCGGTCGGGCCGCTTTATATATATAATTTATATTTTTTCTTTTAACTACTATTATTATTAATGGTCGGGTAGGCTGTGGGAATGTGGTGTAATTCCTTGCCTGACATGGAATTATGGACCTAGATAAGCCGTCGGAAAGCTGTGGATAAGCTGGTATGCTCGGGGATAAAAAAGAGCCCCATTTTTCGTACAGAGCCTGCACAGGGGTTATACAGGAGCTTATCCACAGCTTTTGCGAGTGCTGGATCATGCGCCAAGAATCCGTAGCAGGTTGCAGTAATCTTCATCCATCTGTGTGTCTTCCTGACGCAGTTTATCGATCTGGCGGCAGGCATGGAGGACGGTGGTGTGGTCGCGTCCGCCGAAGGCCTCGCCGATTTCCGGCAGACTGTGGTTGGTGAGTTCCTTGGTCAGGCACATGGCTACCTGGCGTGGCCGGGCAATGTTGCGACTGCGCCGTTTGGACTGCATGTCGGAGCCGCGAATATGAAAATACTCGGCTACGACTTTCTGGATGTTGTCGAGGCTGACCATGCGCTTCTGCACGTCGATCAGATCACGCAGGGCCTCACGGGCGGTATCCAGGTTGTAAGGCTTGTGGGTGAAGTTGACATGGGCGACCACCCGACGCAGCGCGCCTTCCAGTTCGCGGACATGGGAGCGGATTTTCTCGGCGATGAAGAAAGCCACTTCTTCGGGCAAATCAACGCCGCTTTCTTCCGCCTTGCAGAGGACAATGGCCATGCGCGTTTCGAGATCGTGGGGCTGGATGGCGACCGTCAGTCCCCAGCCGAAGCGCGATTGCAGGCGCTCTTCCAGGCGGTCTACTTCTTTGGGGTAGCGGTCACAGGTGATAATAATCTGCCGGCCGCCGTCAAAGAGGGCGTTGAAGGTGTGAAAAAACTCTTCCTGGGTACGGTCCTTGCCCGCAAAAAACTGGATGTCGTCAATGAGCAGGGCATCCAGCTTGCGGTAACGCTGCTTGAAGTCATTGATGGTGTTGTGTTGCAGGGAGCGCACCATGTCCATGATGAAGCCTTCGGAGCTGACATAAAGCACCTTGGCATCGGCGTTGCGTTGGAGGATGGCGTTTCCCACCGCTTGCATGAGATGGGTCTTGCCCAGTCCGACGCCGCCATAGATATACAGCGGATTGTAAGATTTCCCCGGATTTTCGGCGACCTGCCGGGCCGCCGCCACCGCGAGCTGATTGGATTTGCCTTCGACGTAGGACTTGAAGGAAAAGCCCGGGTTGAGCCGGTTGCCATTGCGCGGATCGGTGATCGGAGCAGTGGCTGGATTAGCTGCTACCGGGGCTGGGGTCGTCCCTTCGTCGGTGCCGAGTTCCAGGCGAAGCATCATTCCCGGTGCAAGCTGGGCGAGCACCCCTTCCAGCAGATCCATCAGTCTTTCCCGCACCCACTCCTTGACGAAGGTATTGGGTGCGAACAGGCGCAGTTCGTTACCATGCAACTCGCCACGAAGGGGGCGCAGCCAGGTGTTGAACTGCTGGGCTGTGGTCTGTTCTTGCAACTGCACACACAGCGCCGCCCATAAGGCGTCTCCGTTGTGCAGCGCGGATGGCGCTGGATGACTGCTCATGCGTAACCTGGTCAGAGGGTCTGGAGGTGAAAGCGCTGTGCCTTCTGTCGCTACCATGTCAGTGTCACGCGGTAGCAGAGTGGGCTCACTCCCCGCAACGGGAAGGGCGTTTCACCATAATTCTCCGTCGATGAAGTATACCCAAGTATGGCGGTGCGCGCCATTGACCATGCCTATGACCAGGTCTTTGCCCAGGGGGCAGGAAAAACGCGCGAGATGGGCACAAACGTGGACGAAATTTATTAGCGATGGCAGTCAAGATGATGCCGGGCTTGATAAAGTTTTCCACAAAAATATTAAACTGCAGTTACGTGGACTTGTTCGGGGTCATGTTTCAGTAGTTTATGTAATGCATTGTAATAAATACAATTTTATTGTTACATAATGTTTCCGTTGTGTATCAATACGCCCTTGTCATGACGAAACCATTGCAGCCAGAAAAATATCCACAAAGTTATCCACAAGCTATTCAGTATCCTTGTCCTAGAAACCCCTGTCTGGCTGGTGGTGGGCTGCAAGGCCTTTCGGACGTTCAGACAGCGTTCAGGCGCGGTTTGAGGAACCACATCTGGATCATCTAAGGAACGTGTGAATCCTTCTTCGCTGTGCCAGGCCATGATGCGCGGTGATCTGCGACGGTTGCGGGACCCTGATAACGCGAGGGATAACAACGCCTCAATGGCCATTGACAAATCCACTATATCTGGTAAATTATAAAAAAGGATATCTACATGATGTTATTTTGCGGTATTCAGGTGTACCGTCTTTGCAGATGGAGTTTTTCGCCACATGCAGGAGTAGCCCCTAATGCGCGAATACAGACTGATCTACAGCAGCCCTTGCAGAGTCGATTGGCCAGGCAAAGCCGGTCCTTTTTATATGGGAATGAAAAGCAGTAACTCTAGATAGCCTAGCAACCAGGAGAAGCGGGAATGGGGCGGTTTGCTGCCGTCGCGCTATCCCCTCCGTCCTAGAAGACGGAGTCCCCGCGTAAGCTAATGAAAGAACCTTTGTCCGCCAGCCATTCGAGTAGGGCTATTTGGCCATTTGTAATTAAGCGAAACGGTACGAGGGCGCCTTTCGATCCAAATCGAATTTGCTCTGCCATCACGCGGGCGGGACACGCGGCTGGTGAATTTGATGACAGTGTCGCTGGGCGAATTACGGACGTGGTTCTGAACACGTTGCAGCCCCTCGTTATCGACCGTGACCCCACGATTGAACTGATTCAAGATCATGTCGAATTAACGTTGATGGATGAAGGCTTCTACCGTACTGCCCGTGCCTATATCGCCTACCGTGAGCAGCATCAACGCTTGCGCAGGGACCGTCAGGCGGTGGTGGATGCCGTTAGCTCGGTAAATGAGTACCTGGATCGGGAAGATTGGCGAATCAACGCGAATGCCAATCAAGGTTATTCGTTGGGCGGCCTGATTCTGAACGTCGCGGGGAAAGTGATCGCCAATTACTGGTTGAGTCATGTCTATCCGGATGAAATCGGCGCCGCTCACCGTGAGGCGGACATTCATATCCATGATCTCGATATGCTGGCAGGTTATTGTGCTGGGTGGTCTCTGCGAACCTTGCTGCAAGAGGGGTTTAACGGCGTACCAGGGAAGGTGGAAGCGGCACCTCCCCGCCACTTGTCCAGTGCGGTGGGGCAAATGGTAAACTTCCTGGGCACCTTGCAGAACGAATGGGCTGGCGCGCAGGCTTTTAGTTCCTTTGACACCTATCTGGCACCGTTTGTCCGCAAGGACGGGCTTTCCTATGACGAAGTACGTCAGAATATTCAGGAGTTCATTTACAACCTGAACGTGCCTTCCCGCTGGGGCAGCCAGACCCCTTTTACCAATGTAACGCTCGATTGGGTCTGCCCTGAAGATCTTCGGGAACAGGTTCCGGTCATCGGTGGAAAGGAGATGCCATTCCGCTATGGCGATCTGCAGGCGGAAATGGATTTGATCAACCTCGCCTATATCGAGGTGATGAGCGAAGGGGATGCCAAGGGCCGCGTCTTCACCTTCCCCATTCCAACCTACAACATAACCTCTGATTTTCCGTGGGATTCGGAAAACGCCGAAAGACTGTTTGCTATGACGGCAAAGTACGGCCTGCCCTACTTTCAGAATTTCATTAATTCTGAACTCCAGCCCAACATGGTGCGCTCTATGTGTTGTCGGCTCCAACTCGACCTGCGCGAATTGCTCAAGCGCGGAAATGGGCTTTTCGGTTCAGCAGAGCAGACGGGTTCCATTGGTGTGGTGACCATCAACTGCGCCAGGCTGGGTTATCTCCATAAAAACGACCGCAATGAGTTATATCGTCAACTCGATAGTCTGCTGGTAATGGCAAAAAACAGTCTGGAGATCAAACGTAAGATCATCCAGCGCCACATGGACACGGGGTTGTTCCCCTACTCCAAACGTTATTTGGGCACGCTTCGCAATCATTTCTCCACCATTGGCATTAATGGGGTCAACGAAATGATCCGCAACTTCACGGACGATAAGGAGGATATCACAACGCCCTTGGGTTACGAGTTCGCCTTAGAGTTTTTAGATTATATAAGGAATCGTATGGTCGCCTTTCAGGAGGAAACAGGCCACATGTACAATCTGGAGGCTACGCCCGCGGAGGGCACCACCTACCGTTTCGCCAAAGAAGATCGCAAGCGGTTTCCCGATATTTTGCAAGCGGGAACCCTGGACAAACCCTACTACACGAATTCTTCGCAACTGCCGGTTGGATTTACGGACGATCCATTTGAGGCATTGGAACGACAGGAGGCTTTGCAAGCCAAATACACGGGAGGCACCGTTCTTCATCTATATATGGGCGAGCGCCTCTCTAGCTCAGAAACCTGCAAACGCTTGGTGCGGCGCGCGCTGGAGCGATTCCGGCAGCCGTACATTACAGTTACCCCCACTTTTTCCATCTGTCCGGTGCATGGATATCTGGCTGGTGAGCATCCATTTTGTCCCGTCTGTGACCAGGAACGCATTGCAGAAAAGCGGCGGCGTTCTGCATAACACATTAAAGGAGAATATTATGTGCCCTGAGATAGTCAATGAAAGCCCGATAGAAGTGGAGTTGAGTGATGACGAAAGACAACCCTGTGAGGTTTGGACAAGGGTTATGGGGTATCATCGCCCGACCTCATCGTTTAATATAGGTAAGCAAGGAGAGCATTTGGAACGTAAGCATTTCATCGAGACCAAGAGTTTCGATGGGGATCGCTCTCCATCGGATCATTAGATGGGCGCCAACGTTCTCGATATGAGGGATATTATATCTGAGAACGGATCAATTTTATTACCGACTTTTGCCGGTCTCTCCCAGTTTAGTGCGGTGGATTACCCAGGGCATTTGTGTGCTGTACTATATACCCAAGGTTGTCCGTGTCGCTGTCGTTACTGCCATAATCCAAGCCTACAGCAGGGGCAGGGACCGTCGGTTATGTCGTGGCCTAGCGTCATGGAGTGGTTGGTTACCCGCAAGGGGTTGCTGGATGCAGTAGCATTTTGTGGCGGGGAACCAACAGTCCATAAATCGTTGCTGTTGGCGATGAGGCAAGTAAGGGCATTGGGATTCAATGTCGCCCTGCACACGTCCGGACTATATCCACATAACTTTGCAAATATGCTCCCATTCTTGGATTGGGTTGGGTTTGATGTCAAGTCACCTTTTGCGCGTTATCCCGATGTCACCCGCGTACCAGGAAGCGGCGGCAAGGTAAGAGAATCTCTCGAACGGATGTTATCCAGTAAGGTTTCCTATGAGATCAGAACAACGGTACATAATACCATTTTAAATAGCGCAGATCTTGTTACGATGGCCAGCGAGTTGCAAATGCTTGGCGTATCCAGGTGGGTATTGCAACGCTTTAACAAGGCCGGATGTGCAGATTTGGAGTTGGTTGCTAGCCACACTCCAATAGATGGTGATGTGGTTGATCGGTTGCGCGTCTATGTACCAAATATCTTAGTTAGATAGCGATGCTGGTTCTATCGTCTGTACGCCTATTGCATGGGTTTTCGTCCCGCAAGCCTTATAACTTTTTCCGCTACACCAAGGTCTATAGATGACTCGGCGCTAAACTCTCCTGAATATGCCGACTGTTCTTGCATGAGATCGTAACAGTTGGCGCCAGCGATATCCAGTAACAATGCGGGCATATTTGCTGAGCGAAATGCATATTCTCGCTTGATGTAAAAATTATTACAGCACATTCCTAAGTAGGATTTCGTGCCACGTTTCTTGAGTGCTTTTAGTGCAATCTCTAAATGTTCAAAATTCCTTACTGTGGTGACATTTAATCCCTGCTGTCTGGCTACCTTGTATACCTCACCAACATCGCATTTTCCGCACTGGGAGCAGCCGTCTTTATGCCGCCACTTGCACCATGCGGGTTTGGCGCAGTATGGAACGAGTAAGGTGTCGGCCTTTGCTACGATATCAAAGGCATCCATTGTTCCGTCGGGGTCATGGATCATGAAGGAACTTGCTGACGATGGCGCTATGGAAAGTTTGACGGCTATTCCATGTTGTTCGAAAAGGCGCCGGAGCAACACCATAATATGGTGGGGAGTAAATCCATACAATTCCCATTGATTCTCATAAAATAAATTGTCCATTCGTCGCGTAATTTCAGTTTCTGATGCACCACGCAATACCGATTCAATTTTACGAAACAGGTTGTGCGGTCGAATGTACACATTACCATTCAGGTGTAAGGATGATATCCGGAGATCCGTGTCGAATTGTATGCGCCCGTGAAGCACACCGCCCGATGTTGTAATAAAACCGCTATAGGTGCTCTCATGAGCATTTTCTGGCAGGTTGTGGTGATCACATACGTATGTTTGTGATGTATTATTAATCCATGGAATCTGCATAATACTAGGCAAGTTACATGATTGAGCTATAGCTTGTGCTAAAGACGCCTTGAGTTGTAATAAGCCTGCATCGCTCAGGTTCGGCAGAGTGGTGAAGCGATGCGTGGCCGTATGTATGCCTGCGGGTGTTAATTTTTCCTTTGGAACGCGTAGCGCGTGAAGCATCGTATTTATGTCCAACGACCTGAATAGAGTGCCATTTGCGATTAGAACATTATCTAATACGCCTACATATACGCTCCCCAGCTTTTGTCCATTCGCGTAGATGTCATTTGGGTTATTGAAATAAATGTTTTCATGGCCACTATTAGATAGACCATCGCAAACGGCCATGCAAATGATATCGAGCCATTGTTCGATATTTAAATGTTGCACCGGAAGCGTTAAACTCCAACTGATTTGCTTGGGATATAAATACGACGTGCCGCCGCCAGTTAAGCGGCGAATGATCGGTATGGACTTGGCCTGACAGTATGCTGACCGTACAGCAAAATCCTTGTCTTCATAGGCACCTAATGCTACGGTTCGTGTGCTTTCGTAAAATCGAAGCAATGGCACATGATCTGTACGTGTAACGATAATTTGCTGGGAATCCAGAACGAGGTTATCGGCGCCGTCCCGAAGCCCGCTATCCCCCCAGGTTAGCTTGTTCATAAATCTTTTTCCCATCAGTCGTTATGCGCATGCATGAACGTCATGCCCGGTAAGCCATGCCAATAGCCGTTACAAACAGGTGAGCGTAGCATCCCCTCGGAAATAGATGTCCCATCTACAGCTGCATGAAATGTTTTCACAATGGTGTCTGTATCTTTTAGCTGTGGAGATATACGCACTATATCTATGCCCATATCCAACATTGCGCTAGTCTCATATAACAGATTGCATGGAATGCCTGATTGAAGCTGGATGCCATTCATGGTGAATAGGCGTTCATGCTCTTGGGTAAAAAGTGGCCGCCCTTCCGGATCTCGTATGCAGCGTTGTTCACACTCGTCCTTGCCGACATTATCCGCACGGGCGGTGAAGCAGCGCGCCGAAAACGATAGCGGTAAGTATCCATATGCGAACACTTCGGTTTCCATGGCCTCCGGCCGCGTGTTTTGTAACGTGCCGATGGTCGTGGCGGGTAGCTCCACCGGAGGAACCCATCGAGTTGCCCCAAGCTCGGCTAATAGCGATAATGTTTCGCTATTATAACAGTTTATATGCGGCCCAGCGACAAATGGAACCCGCCCCGCCAGTAAATGAACCGCAGACATGTCATTGGCTTCGACAATGTAATTGGCATTTGCGCAAATCTTCTCTAATTGTAGTAGATCCGAGTTGGCTTCTAGGAGTGCTAACGTGGAAAGCACGACCTCCTTACCAGCGTCGGTTAGTCGCGCAGCAATGTCGAGCCAGTCGGCTCTACGTAGGGCGCGTCGTTTTGCGCACACGGTCTCTCCTAAATAAACAATGTCTACGGGCCACTGTTCTGCGGACCGATAAAATTGCTCTATGTCTTCCTTTGACCAGTAGTAGTGAATTGGGCCTAATGAGATTTTCATCTATTTGCTCGGGAAGCCCTGGCCTTTATACCGGGGAGGGATAGCGTGGCCTGTGTTGCAAGCCCCATTCCCGCATCTCCTTTTGACAATGCTATCTTGTTGAATGAATGTCTATAGCCATCGGATCGTTGAATCAGTATGCAAAAGTCATAGGCTATCGCTAAATCACAGCATGGGCCGTCTGTATAATACCGGGAGTTAATGCCAAGGTCTGTGATATGCCCCGAGAGTATGGGACTGTCCCTCAGAAAGGCGATCCAGGGCGGAGGACCATTGGGTTTTTACGGAATATCGCTCAGGATTCGAAGCGCAAAGATCTATGGCCTCGCGCAAGACGCGAGCGACAGCGGCGACATAGGCCGGACTTCGCTGGCGCCCCTCCACCTTGATGGCGGCTACACCATGCCGGAATAAATCTGGCAGGATATCCAAGACATTTAGGCTGGTAGGTTCCTCAATGGCGTAATACGGTTGCGCGTTGGTATAGTAGCGGCCCTTGCACAAGGTAGGGTACCCGGCCGCTTCATTAAGGCCATGGCGATCAATCAATACGCCATTGAGGCGAGACTGGCGGCCCAGGGGGGTCTCCTCCCATCGTACCGACTCGGCTGGTGAGCAAACCCCGCTGGCATTGGGGGACCGGCCCGTAATGTAGGATGACAAAGCGCAACGACCTTCTACCATGACGCATAGACTTCCATAACCGAATACTTCGATTTCTACTGGGCTGTTGGTTATGGTATGCCAAAGCTGTTCTAAGGAGAGAACTCTTGGGAGAACGGCTCTTTGAATGCCAAATCGTTGGTGGTAGAACGCCAGGGCCTGATGGGTGGTGGCAGACGCCTGCACGGAAAGATGTAAACGCAGATTGGGGTGGTGGCTTGCAGCATAACGCAGCAATCCAGGGTCCGCCATGATCACGGCATCTATCCCAAGCACCGCAGCGCGATCCACTGCGGTGGTCCAGGCAGACCAGTTGTGTGCCTGTGGATAGGTGTTGATGGCGAGAAGGACTTTTTTACCAGCGCGATGCGCATACTCGACACCGCGTGCGGTATCATCTGGACCAAAATTAAGCCCAGGAAAATTGCGGGCGTTAGTGTCGTCGCGGAAGCCCATATATACAGCATCTGCGCCATTATCAATGGCGGCTTTCAAGGCCGGCAATCCGCCTGCGGGGCAAACCAACTCCGGTTTACGGTCATTCATTATGATGTCCTTTCTATTAAACCGTTCCATTTTCCAGAACACCAGTTCGGTGCGAGCAACAAGTGTACCGGAGCGGTGCCGGTTAGTCTGTGGAATATAATATCGCAGGGCGTTATTTCTAAAACATTACAGCCCGTTTCTATGTACTCATTTATAGTCAATGGTGAGGCCGTCAAATCCATTTAAGGTATATACAGGCACTCAGGGCTGAAGAGCGCGATCAAGTACGTCATGCAAGCGCCTGTCGGCGTGCGTTTTGCGGATAGCACGATCTATGGTTTGCCTTATTCGGGGACCCAATGGGGCTGGTAGACCGTTGATCGGGGCGAGCCAATCCAAGTCTATCGAATCCAAAATATTCTTAAGATGCAGTCCGATGGATGTTTCTCCCTCCAACACCAGGCGGCGGGCGAAGAAAAGGGTGTCCGGATCTTCGAGGCGTAGTGCGAGTCGGCAAAAATCCTTGGCGGTCCCTGCAATGCGCAAGTCGACCGGTCCAGCGAGGGCCGGAGCAAGCCTTCCCCGCCTTATTGTAAAGCGGAATGATTTTCCGAGGTCGGACACCTCGACCACAATACGCCGCCCCTCTATCTGGTAGAGATCTGGTTGATGCTTCGCCAGAACCCAATTGGCCGTGCCCACGAAGAGGGCGGTGAGCACCGGATCCATCAAAATTGTTGTTGTGGCGATAAATGGACGTGCTAGTGCGCGCCCTTGATGCATGAATTTTGTCGTCATTGGTTTTTGCGGGGGCCCCGGCATTTCTGTCGGGGAGGAATAGCGCGGCAAGCGTAAGATTGCCTTTTCCCCACCTCTCCTTTTAGTCAGTTGTCGCGTGCAGTTGGATGCTCAACCGCCTTGTTGACATTCCGTTGAAAAAGCATTATTCATATACCATATCAGACAATAAACGGATGTGGAAGTACTTTTAGCATGCGTCCGGCGCGGCGCAAACGAGGTGGTTAACATGGATTTCCCATACTTAAAGATCAAAGGACGGTCCCTGCTCCCCGTGATACAGGGGGGTATGGGTATTGGTGTTTCAGCACACAGTTTAGCCGGGGCTGTGGCGGCGGAAGGGGCCATCGGAACGATTGCAAGCGTGGAGTTACGCCGTTTGCACGAGGACTTGATGCGGCACTTGCGGCGCCAGAGAGATCCTGAAGCCTCGGCCAGGGCGAACCTGGTCGCGTTAGATCGCGAGATTCAGGAGGCGCGCCGGATCGCGGGAAGGGAGGGGTTTATCGCAGTCAATGTCATGCATGCCATTTCCGGCTATCGAGAGCATGTGCTGCAAGCTATCAAGAGTGGGGTTAACGCGGTGATCGTGGGCGCGGGTCTGCCCATGGACTTGCCCACGCTGGCCGCGGAGTTCCCCAAGGTCGCACTGATCCCGATCCTTTCTGAAGCTCGCGGCGTTCAGGTGGTTCTGCGCCGTTGGATGCGCCAGAAACGTCTTCCAGACGCTATTGTTATCGAGAATCCCCAATTCGCGGGCGGGCACTTGGGAGCCACCAGGTTGGAGGATGTTTCAGATCCCAAATATGGTTTTGCAAATGTCCTGCCCGCGATCCGCAGACTGTTTGAAGAAATGGGTCTGAAACCTGACCAGATCCCGCTCGTTGCTGCTGGAGGGATATCTTCCTTTCAGAAAATACGGGAGATATTTTCTCTCGGCGGGAGCGGGGTTCAGTTGGGTACGCCATTCGCTGTAACCACCGAGGGCGATGCGCACATCAATTTTAAGCGTGTCCTCGCCGATGCGACGCCTAAAGACCTGGTGACATTTATGAGTTCGGCAGGTCTGCCCGCGCGCGCAGTGCTTACTCCCTGGTTGCGTCGTTACTTGGGGCGTGAGGAAAAGCTGCGCGCCTGTGCAAGTCAGGATCGTTCTCAATGCCCAAGTCAGACGGAGTGCTTGGTGCATTGCGGGTTCAAGGATGGCAGTTCATCTTCAGGACAATTCTGCATAGAGGCCCAATTGGCGGCTGCGCAACGCGGTGATGTGCAGCATGGGCTATTCTTTCGAGGCGCCGGACAGCTACCCTTCGGCCAACAAATTAGAAGTGTTCGCGATCTTTTTGCGACGCTGCTATATGATGTCGCATGGACAACGAGAGAGGAGTGTATGCCAGAGATGGCAGTATGACTTAACCGTCACGTCAAAAGCGGCATTACCTGATGACTACAACGGTATTTTTTTGTGAAAACGTATCAGTTAATCATGATGTTACTGAACGCTAAAACGCTGGTGACTTGGCATAGAGTTTGCAGTATTTTTTGGTGTAGACGAACGGACTTCTGGCGGAGTGAGTAGTCCGCGTATGATTGACGAAGTGGCAACAAGGGCGGGTATGGGTTTTCCGCCAGGAACGGAAGAGATATTAAAAAGGGAGATCAAACATGGAAATAAAGTTGCAGTGGAAAAACAAGGCCCGTTGGGCCACATGCGCTACGCTCATGGTTGGGGCGGCGGCATTCTCCGGCAATGCACTCGCGTTGCCGACGTTCGCTCGTCAGACCGGATGGTCTTGCGCAACCTGTCATACATCCTATCCGCAGCTCACCCCGATGGGTCGCATGTTCAAGTTGCTGGGCTACACCACCAACAATGTGCAACGGCAGCAGAAACTGGAGGCGAAGTTTGGGAAGAGCACCGCGCTGCTGCTGATGCGCGTATCGCAGTTTTCGGTATTTGCGCAAGCGAGCTATGCGAATGTGGCTGGCGGTCAGGAAGCATTTAATGGGACTGGCGTCTCTAACCCGCCGGGTAATCAGAATGACATTCAATTTCCGCAGCAGGTGAGCTTGTTCTATGCGGGTGAAATTACCCCGCATATCGGTGCATTCATGCATCTGACCTATAGTGGTCGGGGTGGCTTTGGCATGGACGACAGCGACTTCCGTTGGGCGCATCCATGGAGTTTTGGCCCCGATCAACTGCTGATTACCGGCGTCGAAGTGAATAATACGCCGACCGAGCCCGACATCTACAACACGGTGCCCGATTGGTCCGCGCCGTTCTCAAGTTCCAAATATAGTGCTATTCGGCAGATTCCCACCACCTTCATCGAAGGGGCGCATGGCGCCGGTTATCCTCTTGTAGGTGTCGGTACTTATGAGGCCTATATCTTCGGGCCGAACAAGGCCAACTGGCTTTACTTCGAGGCCGACGGGTACACCAACGCCGATGGCATTGGTGTGCAGGCGAATTCTGGGGGGGCATTCGGATATGCCAATGATGGCAGAATGCAGGGCGTCGCTCCCTATGTTCGCTTGGCCTATCAGCGCGACTGGGGTAACTGGAACTGGGAAGTCGGCACCTATGGCATGTGGAGTCGCCTGTATGATAGTCCCAACACCAAAGGCGGCCCCGTAAACAGTTTCGATGACTATGACCTGGATAGCCAACTGCAATGGCTGGATACGGCGGACAATAGCAACGTCACGTTGCATGCGGATTGGATACATGAGGATCAGACCTTTGGTCCGGGCAACGCCACTTCAATCCCGTCAACGGGAAACCTCAACTCGCTCAATATAAATGGCGCTTATTGGTTCCATGATCATTATGGCGTATCTGGCGGGTATCTGGACACCTGGGGTTCGGCCAACCCTGATCTCTGGGGAACGAGCTATTCTTTGAACGGATCTCCGGATACCAATGGGGAATGGATTGAGGCGTCTTATTTGCCGTGGTGGAACACGCGATTCTCCCTGCGCTATACGCTCTACAACAAATTCCGCGGCTTGACCAATGGTGCTGTAGGCCCTGAAAAAGCGTCAGCTTACAATACGCTTGAGCTGCTGACCTGGATATCATTTTAAGGAGGGGGTGGGCTATGTGTCCTGTATTATCATTGAACAATTTGGCTCTTTCCAAAAAGAAGGGCGTTATCTGCAGTACCGTCGTAGCGCTGGCGTTATTGGGTTCGGGTCCGGCCCTGGCGCAGGCACCCCAATCGGTCCAACAGTCGTGCATGGTCTGCCACGGGCAGACCGGAGAGAACACCATCTATCCGATTGTTCCTCGACTTAACGGTCAGCAGGTGCAATATCTCGCATGGCAGCTTCAGCAGTTCAAGAAGCATACGCGTGCGGATCAGAATGCGCAGATTTACATGTGGCCTGTCGCGCAAGCCTTGGATCAGCAGGATATACAGGCGCTTGCGAAGTATTATGCGGCGCAGTCGCCCATGCACAGCGCGTCCTCGCCGCGCCCGGGCGTCTCTGCGGGCAAACAGATATTCCTGCAGGGCATTGCTTCACAGGGTATCCCGGCGTGCATGGCTTGCCACGCGGTGAACGCGACAGGTCGAGGGACATTCCCGCGATTGGCGGGGCAGCGATATGGATACATGGTTCAGCAACTGAAATATTTGCATGATGGAAGTAGGGTGAATCCCATTATGCAGCCTATAGCAGAGAAGCTGACGATCCAGCAAATGCAGGATGTGGCGGCATATCTGTCCGGTCTGCATTGACGGAAGGGGGACTTTATCGCGGTTGCGACTTTATCGCATTTAGTGGATGCTGCTCGCAATCGCGGCTTTAAAAGGAGTTGTAGCGTTAAATTCTTGCGGTCAAATAAGGCGTATCTATGGACTCGCAAGAAACGTGAATGGTGTATCGGCAGGTAATATCTATATAATATGATTACGCCTGCGTATAATTAATATGGGGTTTTGTTCATAACCGGCCTATAACTATCGAGAGTCTGCAATAGGAGCTTGGTGGTTGCTAGCCCTATCAACCAAGGTGCTATATATGCTACAAAAAAAACCGTTTTTATCAGCTATTCCCGTGTTAACGATAGCCATGGCCATGACGTCCGTAGCCTATGGCTCCACTCTCGCTAAAACGGTCTCTGCGGCTTCTCCTACAGCGGTCACCGCTAGTGCTACGAGCGTTACCGCTGCAACGGCGTCAGTCACCCCAAGCGGGGTTCCAACGGTGGTGCAGTCCACTTGTATGGCCTGCCATGGCCTGCAGGGTGTGGCAGCAGATGGGGGCATGTTCCCCAATTTGGCGGCGCAATGGAAGCCTTACATCCTGCGAGAACTCGACCATTTCAAAGCGCATACACGGGCAGATCCGCAATCATCCATTATGTGGGGCATGGTGGCCCCGTTGACTGCCGCGCAGATGCAGCAAGTCGCCGAATACTTTTCTTCTCAGAAGCCTGCGGCGGGACACGTTTACGATCCTAAACTCGTCGCCGAGGGGAAAAAACTGTACTTCGGAGGGTTGCCCAAGGAACATATGCCAGCGTGCATGGCCTGCCATGGCACAACGCTGGCCGGTTTGCCCCCTTACTTCCCAATGTTAGCAGGGCAAAAACGCACTTATGTGATCAACCAACTGACCTATTTCAAGTCAGGGCAGCGGGTCGCCACGCATAAGGACATCATGCAATACATAGCCACCAGGTTGAATCAAAAGCAAATCACAGCGCTGGCCGCCTACATAAGGTCCCGGTGAGCCCGATGGTTGAAAATGATTACACCAAACCGAGGGGTGACGGCACTCTGGAGGGGAAAACGATACTGGTCACCGGTGCTGGAGACGGCATCGGCAAGGCCGTATCCATTGAGTATGCCCGTCAGGGTGCTACGGTCATTTTGTTGGGAAAGACGAAGCGTAATCTGGAAGGCGTCTACGATGAAATCACCGACTATGGATACCCTGAGCCGGCTATTCTTGTGGTGGATCTGGCCGAACCGACAGGCGATGCGTTTAAAACCATAGGCGCTGCTATATCCAGCGAGTTCAACCAGTTGAACGGCATAGTGCATAATGCGGCGGAACTCGGGATGTTGACTCCACTGGAGATCTATGAAGGAGCTCTATGGGATCATGTATTTCAGGTCAACGTAAAGTCTCCTCTTCTGGTGACGCAGCAGTGCCTTCCGTTATTAAAAGAGGCTACGTACGCATCTATTATTTTTACAACGGATGAATCCGGTATAAAGCCCAAAGGCTATTGGGGTGCCTACGGCGTGAGCAAGTCCGCCATATTGCATATGGCTCGTATGTGGGCGATAGAGTATGCCAACACGAGTATCCGGGTGAATATCGTAGATCCCGGACCCTGTAGAACAGGGCTTCGCCTGTTGACGCATCCCGGTATGCCGATGAAGCGATATACGCCTCCTGAAGCGATCACCAGTATCTATACGAGATTAATGGATTGTGACGTGTTGGGTCATAACGGAGAGTTGTTTTATGCCCAAGATTTTATCAATCCTGATTTGGATGACAGAACTGAAAGGGATCTGGCAACCTCTACGATGTAATCCATCAAACAGCACATAGGAATCAATATCATGTCAGACGAAACGCAGGACAACAAGCATGCTCCAAATGTAACGCGTCGCCGCTTTCTCACTGCTCTGGTGACGGTATCCGGCGCCGCGGTAGCGGGCACTATTGCGGTACCGATGGTAAAATCGTTGGATCCAACGGCTGCCGCCGCGGCATTAGCCACCACCACCATTGATCTGTCTCCCATCGAGCCAGGTATGCAAATGGTGGCGCTGTGGCAGGAAAAGCCGGTTATAGTGGTAAACAGAACCCCGGAAATGCTGACCACTCTTGACGAGGCTGAACAGAAAGGCCTATTGAAAGATCCCAACTGCAATATTCCGCAGCAGCCCCCCTACTGCAAAAACAAGTATAGGTCACGGGTGCCGGAATGGTATGTCGGTATAAAAATATGCAACCACCTGTGTTGCATACCGCATTACCGGCCCAAAAAAGCCAGCGTCGCGCCATGGTGGCTCGGTGGGTTTCATTGCCCTTGCCATGGATCTATGTACGATCTTTCTGCACGCGTAATCAAAGGTTCACCCGCCCCGCATAATATGGCAGTTCCTGAATACGACATCGATGTGGAAAAGAAAAGCGTCGTTGTAACCAAAATGTATCCGCTCGCGCATTTGTGCTGAGTGTGGTAGCCGAGAAAGGAGGCTGATATGAGTTTCAAAGAGTGGTTTGTCAAACGTTCGCCGTTGCCGGAGATGTGGCGGGAGCACATGGCTGAATACTATGCGCCAAAGAATTTCAATATCTTTTATTATGCAGGGTCTCTACTTCTACTGATGGTGGTGTTGCAGTTCCTGTCGGGATTTTTGGTTCTGGCACACTACATACCATCTGCCAGGGATGCATACGACTCCGTATATGGAATCATGTATGACGTGCATTATGGTTGGCTTATGCAGTATATGCATGTTGATGGCGTATCCCTGATATTCGTACTTCTGTATATACACATGGCGAGAGGCATGCTTTACGGCTCCTACCGAGCACCGCGGGAGATCGTGTGGATCATTGGCTATACGACCTATCTGGCCTTTATGGCGGAGGCATTTTTCGGGTATGTATTGCCTTACTCAAACCTGTCCTATTGGGCTGGGACGGTAATTACTTCTTTATTCAAGTCCATTCCATTTATCGGCGGGTGGGTTACTACGCTGGTGCGCGGTGGCGCCGGCATGAGTGGAGACACGCTAAATCGGTTTATGGCTTTGCATGTAACCGTGGTGTTTTTGGTCATTGTCGGACTGATCGTTTTTCATATCCTTTATCTACACAAGGTCGGCTCGAACAATCCCGATGGCATTGAGATC
>JAKAFG010000159.1 GCA_021818125.1 Pseudomonadota bacterium
TGCTCAGTATCCACCAGCGCAATCGACTGGAG
Organism: Pseudomonadota bacterium; assembly: GCA_021818125.1. GTDB lineage: Bacteria > Pseudomonadota > Gammaproteobacteria > Acidithiobacillales > Acidithiobacillaceae > Acidithiobacillus. The sequence continues at coordinate 33 of JAKAFG010000159.1, forward strand.
TGCCCTGTTGCATGAGAGGCCAGAGCGGTCAGCGCCATGACGCCGCCTTCGCCTTGATTACTCGCCCGCATGATCACCCAGGCGTATTTGACGCTTACGACCAGAACCAGGGTCCAAAAAATCAGGGAGAGGATGCCCTGTAGATTCACCGCGGTGGGTTGCAGGGACATGGCGGACAGACAGGCGCTGAGGGTATACAGCGGACTCGTGCCGATATCCCCGAAAACCACACCGAGCGCGGCCATGGACATCAGCGGAAGGGTTGCACCCGGCACGGTTGCACTTGGCTCGAGGGGGGCAGCCTGCATGGTATTTTTTTTCTGGTCGCTCATGACGTCCTCATGGTAGTGGTTAAGTGCGAGCCTGTTCTTGAAGCGGTCAAGAAGCCAGGTCACGTTTTTCCTGGAAGGCTTCCGGGTCAATATCCAGAAGTTGCATATACATGACGGCATTCGTCGAAAAAAGCCATATTTTAGCGTCTTTCGCTGCTGGGCACCATGGCGGCAATTCGCGATCGAGAAATTGCCCGCGAGCGTTGTTGAGCGCCGAAAGCAGAATGGAAGCGATAAGATTTCTTATTTTCGGGTCCTGGCCTGGTTTGACGGCTCACGATGGTCTTGGGTTTTAGTAACGTTATCCTTCGCGTATTCTTTCCTATGATTTTTATACCGTGGCATTATCACCAGTATAAAAGTAACAGCCATCGCTGGTCGACCCCGCACTCTTTAATCTGAAACGATACTATTCCCTACAACGATCCAATATTCAGGCATTCCTTGCATATCAGCAAAGATCCGAATGGTAACCATTAAAGGCTTCACCCCAGAAACAGTATCCACCTCCTTCAAACCAAGTTGATAACAATCAGCAATCTCTTCAAATCTCTGGCGTCCCGCCAATGTAATATCCAGAATTTTAGTGTCCTTACCCATGATTATTGGCTGAAGAAATGGAGTAAATCCACCAACCCCTAACTCAGCGACAGCATATGAATGCGAAATCTTTGCCAAGATACGGCCAAGTTCAAAACTTGTCGCCGATCTACGTTGAGGAACAAAAGAAACCGCCCCTTCTGCTAGGTGCTCCGAAACCCCTCCAAATATAGCTAGCGTACCAATTGCCACTCCTCCTGATAACTCTTTGCCTGTTGGTTGTATATCTAGAAGCATGCCTGGATGGTCAAATAGCATCGTTACTATTATGGGTGGGCACTGCTGTCCGGAGATTTAGTCAAATAAATTCAACTGGTTAACATTCGCAGATTCACATGGTCCATTGGCTATATTTTCAACTATCTGATTTATAGTGGATTTCTCAAATAGGGCGAGACTTAAGGCCTGAAGCATAGTGTAGAGGGAAGCATCAATATGTAGTCTTTTTTTAACAATTGCGACCAATACATAGACGGATATAGCAATCCATATCTGGGTACGCACCGCATTTTCTGACGTGCCAAAGAAGGCCTTGATACGGAGATGCTGTTTGATCCACTTGAAAAACAGCTCTACCTGCCAACGGCTTTTGTAAAGCTGAGTGATGGTTATGGCAGGCAGATCTAGGTTGTTGGTAAGGAAAACAAAAAGGCGGTCCTGCTCCGCATCATAGAATTTAACGCGACGCAAAGGAACGGGGTAACTGTTTTGCGTGTTTGTACCAGTCATTACGATGGTTTTATCGCAACGCAAGCCTGTTTCCTTGTCGATAGGCCGCGAATAAAGGCGGCGATATTGCAGGTTCTTTTTCGCGCGAATTACGAAGAACGCTTGGGCGTTATGGAGATGATAGAGACGGGAAAAATCGATAAATCCACGGTCCATCACATAGAAGCTTCCAGGGTCGTAGATTAAGTGGTCGAGAACGTGAATATCATGAAGTTTTCCATCCGAAATCAGGATGAAACTTGGAATATTACCCCGTAGATCCAACGATGTATGCAGTCGAACAGCGGCCTTGTTCTTGCGGAAACGTGCCCATGGAAAGAGAGACAAACACAAATCAATAGTCGTGGTATCCAGTGCATAGACGGTGTTATCTATATCAACGGAGAAACTGTCACCAGCGTAAAGTTTTCGGGCAATCTTAATGAGTGCAAGCGCGAAGTCTTCGTAAATGCGTGCATCTCGAGTTTCATTGGCATCGGCCAATGTACTTCTGGATACACGTCCGCGAATGCCAAGATGGTACAGCTTACTGTTATGGGCACGGAGGCAGATTTCGATATCGCGCAGGCTTTCGCGATAGGTCAACTGAGCAAATACCATACAGGCGAATTGATCAAAATGGCTGAATTTTAGCACGGGATATTTACTTGGATATTTGGCGACGCAGCGGCGGAATGTATGCATAGGCAGATGATCGAAAAGCTGGGCCATAACCAATTTTACAGAATACATGGGCGCTCCGAAATTGAAAATGGGCCATTTTGCGCCATTTTGAAGTCGGTGACACTTGCCCGAGCAAATTTCGACTTGTTTTTTCAGTCGGTTACTATGAGGTCTAGGTCAAATCTCCGGACAGTAGTGATGGGTGGGTACTTTTCTATCGGAATATTTTTTCTAATTGTTCATCCATTCCTTTCTATATGCAGGGGAAGGTACCTGGTAGGACGCTTTTTCTTCTTGCCCAGCCCTTTCTGAACACGTACCGCAAAAACGATTCTTCGTCATTTCAAGTGGGTATCTCCATTTGCAATCTTCCAGATACCTGCTCCGGTAACCAGTGATGCTCCAGAATCATCTGCACCTGCCGGGTCAAGTCTTCGTCAGCAACCAATTTGCGCGGCCCTCGCTGCCGATGAGACCGCTCTCACTATCTTCACGCGCTGATTCTCAGCTTGGGCACGTATGCTGTTTCCTGTACGTTAATTCGATGTATGCTAATCTAGTAGCTACCGAATCGAGGACCGGCCAACCATGTCCACCACATTGGAAACCACTCGTATCAACCTGCGGGCAAGTGCTGAGGCCAAAGCACTGATTGAGCAAGCTGCAGCACTCATGGGTACGACCGTCTCCGGTTTCATGCTTCAGAACGCCTATGACGCGGCGCGCAAGGTGGTCATCGAGCACGATACCATACGGCTGTCCCAATCCGCTTTTCAATCTTTCGTCAGCACCTGCGAACAACCCCCTACCCCCAACGCTGCCCTGCAGTCCTTGATGGCCCGTCGCTGAATGGCGGACCGTATTACTCTGCTGGGACAGCAGAGTGGTCGAGCGCACTTTGATTGCGGCAATCATGCGCTGAATGATTTTCTGCAGCGCCACGCGGGCCAACAGCAACGCCGGGGTTTGGGCAAGACGTATGTCGCGCAACGGGATGACCTTCCTGATATTCTGGGTTTTGTTACCGTGAGCGTCGGGCAGGTGGCCACGGAGGCATTGCCAACACCACCCCGTCTTCCGCATTATCCGGTCCCGATCTTGCGCATTGGCCGCCTAGCGGTGGACCGTCGTTATCAAGGGCAGGGTATTGGTCAGGACCTCCTGGCTTTCGCCTTGCATCTGGCCGTGGAGTTCTCGGAACGGGTGGGTCTGTACGCCGTGGTGGTCGGTGCCAAGCACGATTCTGCCGCGCGGTTTTATCAGCGGCTGGGCTTTACGGCCACTTTAGACGATCCGTTATGCCTGTATGTCCCAGTGTCCCAGCTCATCGCAGCGAGTAAACCATGAACCCGCCTTTGCGCATTCTCACCTACACCGGATTTAGCGCCCATGGCGTAGAACGCCCCTACGCCAAGGTGGCTGAAGCTTTGGCCCAGGGGGACTTTCGTGCGGCACAGGTCAAAAAACTCCAGCATGTCACCTATGGCAAGCTCTACCGGGCGCGGCTGAACGACACCGACCGGTTGTTGTTCTCGTTGGTCCGTCATCAGGACGAGACCGCTCTCATCATGCTGGAGGTGATCCGTCATCACGATTATGCCGGATCCCGCTTTTTACGGGGCGCCGAAGTGCTTTCCGATAAAATCCAGGACGCCGACCTGGACGAAGCCTGCAAAGACGCTGTCCCATTGCGCTATCTGCCGGAAACCCGGACCAATATCCATATCCTCGATAAACCCCTGTCTTTCGATGACACGCAGGCGGCGCTGTATATGGCTCCGGCGCCACTAATTCTGGTGGGTGGCGCCGGGAGTGGCAAAACCGCCCTCCTGCTGGAAAAGCTCAAGACCATCCCGGGCGATGTCCTCTATATCACCCACTCGGCCTATCTCGCCGAGCACGCCAAGGAACTCTTTTACGCCCACGACTTCGTGCGGGAGGATCATGAAGCCGCTTTTCTGTCCTACCGGGAATATCTCGAAACCTGGCGCATTCCCGATGGACGCGAAGCGCAGTGGCGGGACTTCGCCGGCTGGTTCGCACGGATGCGGCAGAATTATAAAGGCGTTGACGCCCATCAGGCTTTCGAGGAAATCCGGGGGGTCATTGCCGCCCGCGCGGAGGGCATACTGGATGCCCCCGCTTATCACCAACTCGGTGTCCGCCAGTCCATCTTCGCACTGGAACAGCGCGACATGGTCTATGATCTATTCACCCGCTATCAGGATTGGCTCCGCACGGAAGGCCTGTACGATCTGAATCTCGTGGCCCAGGCCTGGAAGCCCCTAGTGTCCCCCCGCTACGACTTCGTGGTCATTGATGAGGTCCAGGATCTCACCCAGGTACAGTTGTACTTGATCCTCGCCGCACTGCGCACGCCAGGGGCTTTTGTGCTTGGCGGGGACGCCAACCAGATCGTCCATCCCAATTTTTTCTCCTGGGCGCAAATCAAAAGCCTCTTCTGGGCCGACCCGCGTATCACCGGCGGCCAGGACCTGCAGGTGCTTACCCACAATTTTCGCAATGGCCGAAGTGTCACCTGCACGGCCAATCGCTTGCTGGAAATCAAACAACAACGTTTCGGCTCCATCGACCGGGAGAGTAATTTTCTGGTGAAGCCGGTCGGAGACAAG
>JAKAFG010000160.1:0-3825 GCA_021818125.1 Pseudomonadota bacterium
ATACCAGCCCCTTTCAGGCCCATCTGCCGCAATACCATGCCACGAGAACCATCGCCCTGAATCATCCCAGTCAGGATACCCGGGTGTTCCTGCAAGCCGGCCGTATCGCACTGGCGGACATGTATCGACCGGGGTTTGCTTATGCCAAGGCGGGGGTGCACCTCCTGGAGATCACATCGGCGGTTGCCTTGCAGGCATATCTTTTTATATCGGCTGAAGAGGAAGCGCGCGCCAATCAATTGATGTCCACCCTGGACCGGGTGAATGCGCGGTTTGGCAGCGGTACCCTGCAGCCGGGCGTCGCCGGTCTGCAGGAACCACGAGGGTGGGCTATGAAACGCGGGAATAAATCTCCAGCTTATACGACGCGATGGGCAGATTTAGCGACCGCGCGATCCTGATTCAAAAAACAATGCGGGAAGCGGCCAGACCGCTGGCAATCTTTTGATGGGAGGTGAAGTCTTACCGGGCTTAATCGACTCAATGATTCCCTACTTCGATTTGCGGCGGAGCCAGCTTTATGGTGACGATCTTTGGATAGGCTAAGCGCTTATTCGCCCAGTATCCCCGAAACAACTCTCCCAGGTTCAGCTCCTTGCCACCATGAAAGGTTCGCATGGCGAGGCACTCTGCAGCATGGCAGCTCAGAACGCGATATTGCTCTTCTCCAATACGTAGGCTCAGTGTGTTTCCCTGACAAAAGTAAGGCCCCTTCGGATGGAGCAGATATTTTTGTCCCAAGGGGGTCTTTTGCAAACATCCATACGGTAGGGTGGGGTCAGGCTTTCCCAGTCCATGATGCAGCATGGTACCGATGATGTGGTGATCGTCTGGATCATGGGGCGGGATGGTAATGGCCATCGGTGCATCGAATGCCAGCGACGGCGCAGTGATAGGTGGTGCCGCCTGGGTCACCTGCGGAAAAGACACGGTGCCTATCCATAACGCCATAATGCTGATAACCCTGCGCCACACGCCCGAAATACGCGCATTCGCGAACCGACCCCAAGGTGACAATCGACGCGGCTGAGGGACGCTGTATGACATAGGCTCATGATCTGCTCAAGGAATGTAGCATGGATTATAAGAGATATTCTTGGGAAAGTTCAGCAAGCCGCCGTAGGCATGGGCATACACCTACTGATCTGATCCGCGCATGGCGGCGGATTTAGACTGTTGGGGGCGAGTACTTACCCAGAAAATGATGCAATAAAAAAAATCCCCGCAGCAAGCAGCAGGGATGTCAATCAGCATCATCAGCTGAACAACCGTCAGCGCCTAACATTAAACACATGCCAGAAGGTCTCTAGAAATGTTAACCTATTGATAAAAAAATTTAAATACGGGGAGCAGGTCGTCAATCAGGGCTATGTCAACCTTCAGCCTAAGTTGATGATGCAGTAACACAAAGGCCCGCTATGGACTTCCGGGGCCGGATGCGGTAACTTTTACCGTATGGAAGCCCCAACGCTCACATCAAGCCAGCAAGCCAACCTGCACCGCGTTCAGGTACGGCCCATCCTTCCCACAGAACGGGAACGCTGGAACACCCTGATGCAAGCGCATCATTATCGCGGCTTTCGCACGATGGCGGGCGTACCCTGCGCTATATGGCCACTCTGGATGACCGCTGGGTAGCGCTCCTCGGTTGGCAGGCCGCTTGTTTATCAATGTCAAGCACGGGAGGCAGCGCGAAGACCTCTCCCAGATACGTACCGAGAACGGTCCGCACATGATGGCGACCCTGCGCGAACTTGCCATGAGTATCACGCGTCTCACCGGAGTGAAAAATATTGCAAGGAAGCCCGCAACTTCGCTGCCAGCGCCCACGAAACGCTTCGCCAACTCGACCTCTGAGTCGTCACTGCAGTTCTTGCAAGACCGGAAATGACTCCGGATAGGGGTTGTGCCCGCCCGCCACCGCACGGGCCATTTTTCGCCCAGGAAAGCCCATAAACGCCCTGTTTCACCCTCAGCACATCTGAAACCGCCTTCGAAAATTGGCAGCGGTTACGCCGCCGCAGTTATATCAGTATCAGGCGACTTTGACGAGGCACTGATTATGCCTGTCTGTTAGCGTATAGACCACGGGCAATGTGAGCGATCCGCCCAACCACGCTAGAACGGCCACTTCCAATCCTGAATATCCTGTCGATCCACCCCAAACTCGTAGGCATGGTTCTTACAGGCGAACTGTTGATCAAGCAGCACCTCTCGCACACCGGACCCCGTGTCGCAGAGGCGGGGTATCCGGTCAATGGCGTCAATGGCCAGGCTGAAACGGTCCGTCTGATTCAGGATCGCGAGTTCCAGGGGCGTACTGATACTGCCTTTTTCTTTGTAACCGCGCACATGAATATGATGCTGTCCAGGTCGCCGGTAAGTTAATCGGTGGATGAGCCACGGGTATGAGTGGAAGTTGAAGATCACGGGCTTGCTGGAAGTGAACAGCGCCTCGAACTCACGATCCGTCATCCCGTGTGCGTGTTCGCTATGTGGTACCAATTTGAACAAGTCCACCACATTCACAAATCGAACCTTGATGTCGGGCACGTGTTGACGCAGTAAGGCGGTGGCAGCCAGAGACTCCACGGTTGGTATATCGCCGCAGCTGACCATCACCACGTCCGGCTCAGCACCCTGGTCATTGCTCGCCCAGCCCCAGATGCCGGCGCCCCTTGTGCAGTGTGCCACCGCCGCCTCCATGTCCAGATACTGCAGATGCTGTTGCTTATCCGCGACAATCACATTGACATAATTAACGCTTTTCAGGCAGTGATCGGCGACGGAAAGCAGGCAGTTGGCATCCGGCGGAAGATAGATGCGCACCACGCTGGGGCTCTTGTTAGCCACCACATCGAGAAAACCGGGATCCTGATGCGTGAAACCATTGTGGTCCTCGCGCCAAACCAATCCCGTCAACAATAGGTTGAGTGAGGATACATTTGCGCGCCATGGCAATTCGTTGCATTTTTCCAGCCATTTAGCGTGTTGATTAAACATCGAATCGATAATATGAATGAACGATTCGTAGCTATTGATGAAGCCGTGCCGCCCGCTCAGCAGATAACCTTCCAGCCAGCCTTCTATAGTATGCTCGCTGAGCATTTCCATGACCCGTCCCTGCAAGGCCAGTTCGCCGCCGTCGGCATCTTCCGGGAAATATTCCCCGAGCCAAACTTTTTGAGTGACCGCATAAAGGGCTTCGAGTTTGTTGGATTGGGTCTCGTCCGGGCCGAAGACGCGGAAGTTCTGCATATTCAGCCGCATGACCTCCCGAAGGAAATGGCCAAGAGTGGGTACATTGCCAGCCAGGGTTCCTCCGGCTTTTTCGATCTCCACGAAGAACGTGCGGAAGTCAGGCATATCCAGAGGGCGGCGCAGCAGACCCCCATTGGCCACGGGGTTGGCACTCATGCGCCGCCGCCCCTTGGGCGCCAAAGCTTGCAATTCAGGGACCAGTCGCCCTTGCGCATCAAAGTGTTTTTCCGGTTGGTAGCTGCGCATCCAGGATTCCAACAGGGTCAGATGGGCCGGGTTGGTGGCCACGTCCGGGAGGGGGATTTGATGGGCTCGCCAGAAACCTTCCAGATAGTGCCCGTCCACCTTCCGGGGGGCCGTCCAGCCTTTGGGACTTCGAAGAATGATCATCGGCCAGCGGGGGCGGTAAGCCGCACCGGTCTGCCGGGCCTTTTCCTGGAACTTGCGAATCTCCAGGACACAGTGTTCCAGGGTGGCGGCCATCGCCTGATGCATGCTCTCTGGATCGCTGCCCTCCACGAAGTAAGGGGTATATCCATAACCGACGAAGAGCGCTTCCAATTC
>JAKAFG010000160.1:3835-4987 GCA_021818125.1 Pseudomonadota bacterium
AATTCCGCATGACTAATGCGTGCCAGAATGGTGGGGTTGTTGATTTTATAGCCGTTGAGATGGAGCACCGGCAGGACCGCCCCGTCGGTAATCGGATTGAGGAATTTGTTGCTATGCCAACTTGTGGCCAAAGGTCCGGTCTCCGCCTCGCCATCGCCGACCATCACCAGGGTGATCAGGTCCGGGTGGTCAAAGACCGATCCGAAGGCATGCGAAATACTGTAACCAAGTTCGCCGCCCTCATGAATGCTGCCGGGTGTTTCCGGAGTCGCGTGGCTACCGATGCCCCCGGGGAAGGAGAACTGCTTGAAGAAGCGCTGCATGCCTACCAGATCTTCACGTATGTCGGGATAAATCTCGGAGTAGGTTCCTTCGAGATATGCCTGAGATAGTACCGCCGGAGCCCCGTGACCGGGGCCGGAGATGTAGATCGCGTTCAGATCGTACTTGTTGATCAGCCGGTTAAAGTGAATATAAGTGAAGCATTGGCCAGCGTCCGATCCCCAGTGCCCCAACAGTCTTGGCTTGATATGTTCTAGTGTGAGAGGTTCTCTGAGCAATGGGTTGCTCCTGAGGTACAACATTCCCAGGCACAAATAGAGACTGGCTTGCCAGTAGGCGTCGGTTTTGCGCAACTCATCCGGGGTGAGCGGAGTTCCTTGGATGGTCGCGCGAGCCGGTCCATAGGCACTGAGGCTCTCGTCTTCGTAAACCGTCGTCGGTGCCTTGGCGGAATTGATCATGATGGGTTCTCCGCAGTCTAAAAATCTTGGAACTGAGGTTGGGTATGAGGTGAATAGGGAAACCAGTTTTGATCATCCGCCTGCTGCCTCTGTTCAATCAGGGATGAATAATGCATCCGTCGCCGCTGCGCCGAGCATCCGGTCGATCTCACATTCGGCGGCAAGCCAGTACGCCTTGCAGTCTCCCTCAAAACCGCTCCGCTCGGCGATGAAATAAGCGGCTTCGGCGATCATGCAGTAGCGCGCCTCCGCGGGAACCTGTGACTCACCCGCTACTTGGTGATGCTGGACTTCCTGATTTTCCTCGGACATCAGTGTATCTCCTCTGCGTGGAAAAAGAATGGCAACGCTTATGGCTAATCGCCGTCAGAGAAGTCTTCTGCGGCGTTCGCTATTGCCGATGCCAGAT
>JAKAFG010000161.1 GCA_021818125.1 Pseudomonadota bacterium
TCCCTGCCGATTCCATCAAGATCGACCAGAATTTCGTGCGAGATGTGATCGATGACCCCAAGGATCTCGCCATCGTTACAGCGATCATCACGACCAGCCGCATGCTGGGTATGGACGTGATCGCGGAAGGGGTGGAAACGGCAGATCATGCCGACTTGTTGGTTAAGATGGGTTGCAACCACCTGCAAGGGTATTTTTTGTCCAAGCCGATTCCGGCAGAGGACGTTCCTGCTTGGGTAGCCCATTTTCGCCCGGCTCCACGGACGAAAGATTCCTTGTCTCCCCTGAATATCCTGTCGCCCATCCTGGAGGGGCACATCCTGCGCGTACAGAAATTCATCGGCGCACTGCGCCAGGAAAATCCATTTCCCGCCCACGTCATAGAAAGTGATGCCGAGGAGTATTGTCATCTGGGGCTATGGTTGCGTGGGGAGGGAAAGCGCCTTTTTGATATGACACCACAATTTACGCGTCTCCTCACTCGCCACGAACGTATTCATCAGATCGCTCGTGCGGCCAAGTTGCACTTTGATGCTGGGGATGCAGACGGAGCCATGGAACAGGGAAAGCTGCTGGATATGGAAAATGGCTTGCTGCTGACCGAATTGCTGGCCATGGCGGGCGAAAGCCGTGATAATACTTGGCGATGAAAGAATCGTATTATTTGAATAACGTTAGATTATTATTAATTTCTTCTGCTTTGTAGCCAAAAAACAATTAGGATGATCGGATATGAGCCTTACCGAAAGCGATACCGAGCTAGCCTTAATATTGCCGCATCGATCTGGACTTCCACTCGTGGAGTATTTAGCACTGGTTTTCCTCAGCGGAGCAGATGAACTCCTGCTGCCGGAATCGGAGGCTTTGGGTGCCGTAGAGGGGCGGAGCGCCATTGTTTACGGTCCAGAAGAGGATGATGACGGTATTCTCTGCCATGCGCAGGGGTGGGATATGGGGGACTTGGTTCTGGAGCCGACGACGCCAGCCATCGGAGAAATTCCCAGCTATAACAGAGCGCTTATATTTCTCTTCGCCAAACCTAATCTTCTTGGTTTTTTTGCGGACTGGAAATATTTTCAGAAGGGTGCGCATCATTTTCGTAGGCCGAACCGGGTGTTGACTCGACGCGCCCGCCAAAAACAACGTCTGCGCATGGACGGCAACATTATCGTGCGTCGCCGAAATGGGAGCACACTGCTCTCCAAGCTGTATGACTTTAGTCCCAGTGGTGCAAGTTTTTATACCGATGCCGCAGATTTCCGCTCTGGAGAAATGTTGTTGGCGGAATTTGAGATCTCTGGTTGTGGCAGCTGCGAAACCACGGCCACCATTGCCCGGGTAGAAGCCCTCTCCAATTCTAACTATGGCTATCTGGTCGGTATTTGTTTTCAACTTACAAAAGCGCAACTGCGCAAAGCAGAGCAACTGTATTTGTGCGAGAAGGCGGAGGCCATCCGGCAACTGTCCGCCCCTGAGCGACATCGCTGGGTCCCCCCGAAACGATATAGTTGACCCTGAATTTGAGACAACGGTTTAATCCATCGCCACGAGACAGAATGCGTCCTTCTGTCTGGCGGCCGGCGGCCGGCGAAGTCTTAATGTACTGATTCTGCTGCTACCGGGCAAGGGCCAGAAGGGGCTATTATGAGACATTACGATCACGGTGGAGATTTTTGGCAATGGCGGACGGGAAAACAGGACGGAAACGGAAGGTGGTGGTCGAGGCGGAGGCGCTGATTCCGGTCGCGCCCGGGCAGGGGGAATTGTTCGGGGGGGTGCCAGCGGAAACGGTTACAGGTTCGCCGTCCGCAGGACAAGATCTGTTGCCTGTCGCTGTAGCCACCCCTAAAAAGCGTCAGAGAGCTCCGGAAGGGGAAAGGAAACATCTCACCCTTCTGGAGGTGGATCGCCTGCTGGCGGCCACGAAAGACAACCCCCGGACCGGCGTGCGCGACCGCTGCCTGATCCTCTTGATGTTCCGTCACGGATTGCGGGTGACGGAGGCCTGCGCCATGCGTCTGGACCAGGTGGACCTGGAGAGCAAGATTCTCCAGGTGCAACGCCTCAAGGGCGGGCTGTCCACCACCCAGCCGCTGCGGACGGAGGAGATCCGCCTGCTGAAAGGCTGGATGGCCGAGCGGGAGCGCTGGCTGCGGCAGTGGCGCAAGAAAGAAGGCGGCACTGGAGCCGCCCTGGATCGTCATGCGCTGTTTCTGAGTACCCGGGGGACGGCGCTGTCGCGCAAGACCTTCTGGGCGCTGCTGCGCGGCTATGGGGAGCTGGCGGGGTTGGCCCTGCCACCCCATCCCCACATGCTCCGGCACGCCTGCGGCTTCGCCCTGGCCGACCAGGGCGCCGATACCCGGCTCATTCAGGACTACCTGGGGCACCGGAACATCCAGCATACGGTGCGCTACACGGCCACCAACCCGGTGCGCTTCGAGAAACTGTGGCGGTGATTGCCATTTGGAGCTATAACACTGACGACAACACTAAAGTACAGGTGCGTACATGGCTAAGGTCAACATATCAGAAGCTGCAAGGATGGTCGGCAAGAGTCGATCACATCTTTACGAAAAGTACATAAATACTGGTGTGATGACAGTAGAAACGGACCGTGAAGGGCGAAAGGTTATTGATACTTCAGAGCTGATAAGAGTCTTCGGAGACCTAGTTTATGGCGGCAACACCAAGGACATAACAGAGGACAGTCTAGGACATGAAAAAAACAGCCAAAAAGACAGTGTAATTAGCGCGTTGCAGTCTGAAAATGAAGTGTTGCGTGAATACCTTAGGGCCAAAGAACAGGAAGTGGCTTGGCTACGTGAGCAGGTCGGCAAAACTACAGCATTGCTAACTCACCAGAAGGATAGCCCTGGAATGGCGCAAGGAAAGCGTTGGTGGTGGCCATGGTAAGTATGTATTATTGTACATATGATTTTTGAATGGGATGAAGCAAAGCGCCTTATCAACCTTGAAAAACACGGGGTTGATTTTGTGGATGCGTCAAAAATGTGGGATGGGACCATGCTTGTGGCAGAGGATGCCAGACGAGAATATGGTGAATCCCGCTACGTTGGGACTGGTCGCATAGAGGGAAGGGTGATGGTCGTTGTTTACACCAACAGGAGCGCAAACGTCGTCCGGATCATCTCATTGCGAAAGGCTAATAGCCGGGAGACTCGATCTTATGAAAACGCAACAAATGAATAAGCCTGCAGTTATTACGCGTACCGTAGGGGTTGATAATCAGGCAACTTCCCAGACTGACTGGAATCGTTTGGACGCGTTGGGCGATGATGACATCGATTATAGTGATGCGCCCGAGCTGGGTGCCGATTTCTGGAAAGAAGCAAAAGTTCTAGATCATGGTGCTAAAAAACCTATAACCATAAGAGTCGATCAAGATGTTATTATTTGGTTCAAGTCCCGCGGTGGGCGCTACCAAGTCTTGATGAACCAGGTTCTGCGCCAGTACATGGAGAGTCTGGAGAAGCATGGACAGAGTAGGTAGGCGTTGTCATCGATATGGGTAGCCACCTACGTCCAGACAGGCATATTCAGCGAGATTTTTTCATTGCCGACATTTTGGATGCGGCGCCGAAAGATGATACGGCAAGCATGGAGCATCCTCTTTTTGCTTTACGTGCCGGAGACAAGCGGGTTCGTACTTACGAACGTGGGAATTATAAGGTTGAGATACAACCTGGGCCGTATGGTTGTGCAACAATTCACGATAAAGACGTCTGGATTTACTGCATAAGTCAGCTTATGGAGGCGGTCAATCGAGGCAGAGATGATATAAGTCGAACGGTCAGATTTGTCGCCTATGATTTCCTCGTCACAACGAATCGTCCAGTTGCTGGGGTTGGTTATGATCGGATGGCTGACGCTTTGCGTAGATTAAGCGGGACCCGCATTGAGACCAACATAGAAACAGACGGAAAACGTGAGCGCGCAGGATTTGGCTTGATTGATGCCTGGAAGGTTGTCGAGAGGGGAAGAGACAACCGAATGACAGCGGTAGAGGTCACTCTCCCAGATTGGTTGTTTAGATCGGTCAAGGCTCGCCACGTGCTAACGCTGGATCGGGATTACTTTCGGCTACGCAAGCCGTTAGACAGGCGTATATATGAGATAGCCAGGAAACATTGCGGCATCCAGCCACGGTGGCGAGCGACCACTGCCACTCTACATGAGAAGAGTGGCAGTTCGGCTACTTTGCGAGAGTTTCGGAGGCTCATTAAAGGGTTGTCAGATTCTAACGAGTTGCCCGGCTATCAAGTCGTGTTTGATCATGACGCAGATGTAGTCACCTTCTACCCAAAAAACGGTAGGGCCGGCTCAATGGCGCAGATCAGAGACTTGCTAAAGAAACCCGTGCAAACGAAAAAGAAGATCACGAAACAAGCATGACAGCTGTGGATAGTTTACGGCAGCCTGTGGATAGGCACGTACTTTCACACACGCGTTTCTGTGGATAGGCACGTACCTTCACCCACACCCGTTACGTACCTTTACCCACACGGGTATACCCGCAGGCCAATATCCATAAGGCTTCCAGAAACTGTAACGCGCGCGCGCGTTTTTAACTTTAAGAAAAGCTTTTAACGCCTCCGGCGGTGGAAAACCCAAAAAAGGAGCGCCCACTTGCCGCCTTCGGCGCCGGGCGCAAACATCTCCGGCGGGGAGCCTGCCGCTCCCCCTGTCCTCGGCTTCGCCTCGCCGGATCGACCCCCTCTGGGGACTTTGTCCCCCACTGCCTAACGGCAGCGGCTCTCCCTATGAGTTCACCAGTGAGGAGGGGGTTTTTGAAAAGAGCTTTAGCTCCTAGCCCCGCAGGGGCAAAGAGGCGCGAGGAGTGGCGGGCGATTTGCTTGCAAATCGTTCGACGCTACCGCAACCGCCCAGAGGGCGGAATGCCTGCTACGGAGTACTACGCGATGGCCTACACGGTCGAAAGCCATCCGTGCCCGGCAC
>JAKAFG010000162.1 GCA_021818125.1 Pseudomonadota bacterium
CGTCGCCGTTGGTCCTATTAGTGACAAACGCCTGCTGGTCACCGGTGCTGCCGGCTTCATCGGTGCCAACTTCTGCCACCACTGGCTGCGCAAGCATCCGCGCACTACGTTGGTGGCGTTGGATGCCCTCACCTATGCGGGCAATCGCCATAATCTGGAAGGGCTGGAGCAGCACGCAGGGTTTCGCTTTGTGCAGGGCGACATCAACGATGCCCCGCTTGTCGAGCGGCTGATGACCGACCATCACCTCAACGTCGTCGTCCACTTCGCTGCCGAAAGCCATGTGGATCGCTCCATCCACGACCCCGACGCCTTCATCCAGACCAACATCCTCGGCACCCATAACCTGCTGCGGGTGGCCAAAAGCCTCTGGCTGGATGGTCCGCAAGGTCGTATTCCCCACCGTTTTCATCACATCTCCACGGATGAAGTCTACGGTACCCTCGGTCCTCAGGACCCGCCTTTCCGCGAAGAGACCCCTTACGCACCCAACTCCCCCTACGCCGCCAGTAAGGCGGGATCGGACCATCTGGTGCGCGCCTATCAACATACCTACGGACTCAGTACCACCACCAGCAACTGCTCCAATAACTACGGACCATATCACTTTCCCGAAAAACTGATTCCCCTCATCATCGTCAACATCCTGCATAATCAGCCCCTGCCACTCTACGGCGATGGTCGTCAGATTCGCGACTGGCTTTATGTGGAAGACCATTGCCGGGGCATCGCCGCGATTCTGGACCAAGGTCGGGAGGGGGAGAGCTACAACATCGGCGGCTGCAACGAATGGGCCAATATCGACATTGTCCTGCTGATCGGTCAGATCATGGATGAACTTTTCGCGAGTGATCCCCGGTGGTTGCAGGCTTACCCGCATTCAGCGGCGGCGCAGGGCCGTAAAAGTGCCGACCTGATCCAGCATGTGCGCGACCGGCCCGGTCATGACCGCCGCTACGCCATCGACGCCACCAAAATCACCCGCGAATTGGGTTTTCAACCGGCCGTGGACTTCCCCACCGGCATCCGCCAGACCATCCGCTGGTACCTGGAGCACCCGGAATGGTGGCGCGCGGTCATGGACGGAAGTTACTGCCAATGGTTAGAACGGCAGTACGAAACAGTTCATGCGAGTTAAAATCAAGCGACTGCGCCGCGAACAGGCGGCGTATTTTCACATGGTTATGCCGCATCCCGATTAAGAGGCAACCGCACGTCGATTTCATCCCATGGAACAAAGACATGTCCGGAGGCGTCTTTCTCGATAACCATCCATTCCATGAGAGCGCTCACATCTTTGTGAACGTTGCGATAATGACGCTCCAGATGCTTTGCCAAGGCATAGATCGACAGCGGCCCGGAGGCTTTCAGAGCCTCCACCAGTTCCCAGCGCTTCGGTGTGAAGACATCGCCGAATTGCGCCATGTTGGCAAAGCCGATACCAAAATATGGTGTGATTGCGCCGCCTTCCATAGCCGCCTGTAAGGCCGCGCCAAAGTGTTCCATCTTTTTTTTGACGGGCACGCCCACCGTCATCTCAAGCACGCTCATGATATTTCCTCCACATCCTGCATGAAATCCCGAACCAGCGTCGGCACATCCTGGAAGGCATAAGGGAATTCCGCTCCCCGGATATGCTTGTGGTCTCCTTTGCCGCGCTCATTGTCATACCCTACCAGGCGATGACCATTCACAACAAAAACCAATCGGTATTTGACGCGGTGTTCCGAAGGCGGCACTGGAGCGGGCACATCCCAGATGACGCCCTCAATCATGCCATACCCATAAGCTTCTTTGAATCGATATAACAATCTTGCGCCCATGCGACCTACTATGCCTGACAGTATGGGGCCTATCAAGACCTATATCGGGTTACTCCGATAGCCGACGCAAACCGGTCCTCGTGGTGCATTGCCTTGAGAGAGGGAAAGCAAGCCGGGCCAGAAATTCGTACGGGCGCCAGATCGGAGAGCGCCTTACTGGTCCATTTCAGCTTCATCAGCGCGGCAGCGGTTCGTCGGTGCTGAGGCTATCGGCCCAGGCTTGCACGGTCTGGTGGTCGATGGCCTGGCCAGCGTCCACGTCGGCCAGGGCCTCGCGGGTCAGGTGGCTGCGCTCTTTCTCCTGATCGATCCAGGCCGCCAGCGCCTGTTTCATGATCCAACCACGCGAACGCTCCAGGCGTGCGGCCATCTGATCGACCTTTTTGGCGAGCGGGAGGGGGACGTGTGCGGTCAGCACTTTGGTTTCAGGCGGCATTTGTCGGTTCATCGGATACGTCCCTCCTGATAAGCGGTAATTTACTTTAATCGTAGTGATTAACAATAAATCAATCAAGCAGGGTATCAGATCCGCGGCCTCCCTGCGCTGTTGGACACATTGTGGTGTGGCATGTACATAAGCCCGTTCCCGGCAGCACGCATAACTTCAAATACCGGCTAGCTTTTGTGGTCGATGGCCAATGCGTACTGCGATACGACAACGAATCTGGAAAAGGAGATCACCGGCACCTCGGAGGTCGAGAGGAGTCCTATATATTCTCTGATCCGCGTCAGTTGACCGCGGACTTTTTTGACGAGATCAAGAGGTGGCAACATGAACACAGTCACGATTGAGGTCCGCACTCTCGCTGAAACCCTGGATGACGTGGTGGAGGCGATGGAAACCCTGACACCATCAGAGCCTCGCATCAGCTTTGAAACCCCGGAACTACTCTGGAACGTGCTGACCGCCAAGCGTTGGGAAATCCTGAAAGCCATGGCAGGATCGGGGGCTCTGGCACTACGCGAGATCGCCCGACGCGTAGGGCGTGACGTAAAATCCGTACATACGGATGTCCACGCCCTATTAAACGCAGGACTCATCAACCGAAGCGCGGAAGGGTTCCGGTTCCCTTACGACGCAGTGCATGTAGATTTTCTGCTCAAGGCGGGATAACTCAGAAAACACCAGATGCAGTTAGGGTAACAACAGGTCAGTCCGGCAGCTTTTTCTGCCCCTCCCATTGCCGGAAACGATCTATTTCCTTGTTGACCCCGGGCGCTACCGGAGCGCCATGGGAGCTTGCCAGCGCCCGGTACATTTCCAGTTACCGCTAGGGCAGACCACGCTCACCGCACGGACTGACGATAGAGCCGGCGCGTTTGCTGAAAGATGCCTAAGCATCTGTGTACCCAGAGATCTATTGCCTTTCAATTGGCGAACAAAAATCTTTCATATAGACGTCATGAAACTTTCATATAGTCGGCATTAAAGTTACACTTGGCCAATGATGGATACACCACTATATCTTCGATTCCTGCAGCCACGCCTCATCGAGGCCATGGCCGACACACCGGCGGTATTGATCCACGGACCGCGCCAGTGCGGCAAAAGCACGCTCGCCCGGCAGGTAGGCGATGCCGCTGGGTATACTTATCTCAGTTTTGACGACGATGTGCAGCGCGCATCGGCCCAGGCTGATCCCATCGGGTATGTGGCGGACTTGCCCGACAAGGTGGTGCTGGACGAGGTTCAGCGCGTGCCCAACTTATTCACCTCGCTCAAGGCTGCAGTGGACGCCAGAAGGCAGCCGGGGCGATTTATCCTCACCGGTTCGGCCAATGTGTTGTTGGTGCCCAAATTGGCGGATTCGCTGGCGGGACGCATGGATATCCTGCGCCTACACCCTTTGGCTCAGGCGGAACTGGCCGGGACCGAGCCCAATTTCCTATCCGCATTATTCGGGAATGGTTTCAAGACGGGAGCTTGCGGACAGCGGCTCGGTAAAATGCTGGCTGAGCGTGTGGCAGCCGGTGGTTATCCGGCGGCGTTGGCGCGGGCCACGGCGCGCCGCCGCGCGAGTTGGTACCGGGATTACGCCGACACTCTGGTGCAACGCGATGTACGCGATCTCGCCCGCATTCACGCATTGGAGGCCTTGCCACGCCTGCTGACATTGGCGGCCGGGCAAAGCGCACGTCTGCTGAATGTGGCCGATCTAGCCGCCCCGTTCCAGTTGAGTCGCCT
Organism: Pseudomonadota bacterium; assembly: GCA_021818125.1. Classification (GTDB taxonomy): domain Bacteria; phylum Pseudomonadota; class Gammaproteobacteria; order Acidithiobacillales; family Acidithiobacillaceae; genus Acidithiobacillus. Next base: position 4,009 of record JAKAFG010000162.1, read on the forward strand.
CACCATCCGCGACTATATGACCCTGCTGGCACGGGTGTTTCTATTGGAAGAGCTGCCGCCCTGGCACAGCAATCGCCTGAGTCGCCTCATCAAGACGCCTAAATTACACTTGGGCGATACAGGCCTGGCCTGCGCTTTACTTGGCGTGGACGCGGCAGCGCTGTGGGATGATCGAGCCCTCTATGGACAACTATTGGAAACCTTTGTCTATCAGGAGCTACGTCGTCATGCCAGTTGGCGGGAGGAGCCTGTAACCTTCCATCATTTTCGCGACAAGGACGGCGCCGAAGTGGATATCGTGCTGGAGTCCGGCGGAAAGTTGGCGGGCGTCGAGGTCAAGGCCGCCGCCACCGTCACCGCCGCCGATTTCAAAGGGTTGCACAAACTGGAAAGTGCCACGAGGACCTGTTTTGTGGGAGGGGTGGTGCTCTACGATGGCGATGCTGTCGCCTCTTTTGGCGATGGTCTATACGCCGTGCCACACTCTTGTCTGTGGCCGTGACCTGTTAAACCCCCCTTGCTGGAAAGTAAAACCCCGCAAAATTAGGTCACGTGACTCCAATCGCACGTCGATTCCATCCCAAGGTCAGTCCGGCAGCTTTTTCTGCCCCTTCCATTGCCGGAAACGATCTATTTCCTTGCTGACCCCAGGCGCTACCGGAGCGCCATGGGAGCTTGCCAGTGCCCGGTACATTTCCAGGGCGGCTTCCGCCAGACGATCCTGGGCGCGCAGGATGAATACGGGTTCATCCGCACCGATGCCAGGGATTTGTACATTGCCATATTTGCCAGAACTTGCCATGACGGTTTCCTCCGCAGAAGCAGCCTATTTTTAGCTGCCTGTCTAAAACTATAGGCCAGATTTTCCGAAATTGACAACGGTAAAAACCAAGGGGTAGCGTGGTACTCAATCGCGGATTAGGGTGTGCTTTTAT
>JAKAFG010000163.1 GCA_021818125.1 Pseudomonadota bacterium
GCGTCAACGGCCAGGAGGAAGCACGAATTTTCTGTGCGAATCTGGAAGCGGAGCTGGTTTCCGTCGCGGGCCTGTATCGCACCCTCGAAACCAACCATCCCCTCTGGGGTCAAGCGGCACAGATTTACAGTCGCGACGAACAATTACATATTATCCCCTTGAACCTCTAAATCCTGGAGAATAAGACCCGTGGCCAAAATCGTCGTCGTAACTTCCGGAAAAGGTGGGGTCGGCAAAACCACCACCAGTGCCGCCTTTGCCAGCGGCCTCGCCCTGCGCGGTTATCGCACCGTCGTCATCGACTTTGACGTTGGCCTGCGCAATCTTGACCTCATCATGGGATGCGAACGACGGGTCGTGTATGACCTCGTCAACGTCATTCAGGGAGAGGCCAAGCTGCAACAAGCCCTGATCCGCGACAAACGTTGCGAAAGTCTCTACGTGCTGCCCACGTCCCAGACCCGTGACAAGGACGCCCTCACCACGGAAGGGGTGACGGCCATCATGGATGAACTCCGCAAGGAATTCGACTACATCGTCTGCGACTCTCCGGCGGGTATCGAATCGGGCGCGCTCATGGCGCTTTACCATGCCGATGAAGCCATCGTGGTCACCAATCCGGAAGTCTCTTCGGTCCGGGATTCGGATCGCATCCTCGGTATTCTCGCCGCCCGCTCCCGGCGCGCGGAACAGGGCGAAGAACCGGTGAAGGAGCATCTGCTCCTCACCCGCTACTCGCCCAAGCGGGTCGAGGGGGGCGAGATGCTTTCCCTGGAGGATGTGAAGGAGCTTCTGCATACCCCCCTGCTCGGTGTCATTCCTGAATCCGAGGTGATCCTCCAGGCCTCCAACCAGGGCATCCCCGCCATTCACATGGACCATAGCGATGTCGCTGAAGCCTACAAGGACATGGTCGCGCGCTTCCTCGGCGAAGAGCGCCCCCTACGTTTTGTACAGCCTGTCAAGGTGGGTTTCTTCAAACGGCTCTTTGGAGGCTGAGATTATGTCCTTGCTCGATTACTTCCTCGGCTCCCGCAAAAAAAGCGCCCATGTGGCGAAGGATCGTCTAAAATTGATCCTCGCGCACGAACGAAGCGATGGCGGCCCCGACTTCCTGCCCGCCTTGCAAGAAGAACTCCTCGCGGTCATCGGCAAATACATCCCGGTAGACAAGGAAAACATCAAGGTCACCATGGAAAGGCGGGGAGACTTTGAAGTGCTGGAATTGAACGTCTTGTTCCCTGATCACCGCTGACACCCCGCACGAACCCGCAAATCCCCACGGCGGCCCAGTCCGCCCGCGTACTCCGGCCGACATGCACGGCGTCGCATGCCGGCCTCTCGATGCCGCATATTGTGGACATTTCTGGTTATTTGTTTTGCGTGGCGAAGTCGAGCCAGTGGCTGCTCAGGTATTCCAGCAGGCGGTTTTGGCTTTGCCGGGCGGCGAGGTTATCGAGGTCCACCCAGGCCAGCGGCTGATCCTGCTGCGCGCAGGAAAATACCGCGCGGGTGCGCTGCCCGGTCTCCGGGTCGATCTGCCATTGCAGACATTGGGCGCAGACCCCCTTGAGCATGCACTGCATGGGACTGCCCACCGTGGCCACCGCTTCCACATCCGCCCGGAAATAGGGCTGCAGCTCCGCCTTCAGCGCCCGCTGGAACCCTTTGAGCAGACCCGTCGATCCCATGACCATCAGACGATCCACGCTGTTCAGCGCGATCTCCGCCGCAGGGGCCTTTTGCCCCGGCAACTCCCCGGCCCCATAGGCGCGCAGCAGCGCCACCATGTCGCTGGCTTCGACACTGCGGTCCTGGGGACGGTGGGCTTCGATCAGCGGGCCGCGGCCCGTGCACCAGATGATCTGGTCCGCGGCCTCTTCCAGTTCCGCCTGATGGTCCAGTTCGCTGGCCTGGCCCAACGCCGCCACATAGAGCACGCGATTGCCCGCCGCCCGCAGCGCCGGGCCGATGTCGAGCATCACCGCCGCTCCCCAGCGCCCGGCCACCACCAGCAGCGTCTTGCCCGCGGGAATGTCCGTCGGCGCTCCGGTCGGCCCCATCAGAATCAGCGGATCGCCCGGCTCCAGGCGGCCCACCAGACGCGGCCCGGTGCCCCATTGCAGCACCAGGAGACGCACCGCATCCCCTTCCACTCCGGCGCCGCTGACCGTCAGGACGGGAATCTGCAGACGGGTCCCGGCGCGCTCCGCGCTGTGAGACTCGTAGGTCTGCAAACGAAAAAACTGCCCCGGCCGAAAGTTCCGCGCGGCCAGCGGCGCTTCCACCCATAGCTCGACCACGGCGGGGTTGCTGCGGTCGATCCGCAGCACCCGCGCCCTCAGCAGGTGCCGCAGGCGCTGCTGGAAGACGTCGAGATCGCCGCCGCCATCGGCCAGCCCCTGCAGACTGCGCATCACCTGCGGGTAGGCCGCCTTGGCCGAGGCGATGGCCTTGACCACGCTGCCGTGAAACACCGGGTGCGTGTCGCCGATAAAGCTGATCCGATGCCCGCCGTGGTCCGTGTAGGAGGTAAATGGACCGGCTTCCGGCGCCTTGCAGTGCTCGGCGACCTGCACCGCCTGCAGCGGGCCCCGCGGGTGCGCCACGTGGGTCTGGAAATGATCGCCATCCAGTTGAAAGGTCCCCGGATACTCGCGTTCGTAGAGGGTGTTCGGCACCGTGCCGGCGGCGATGAACACCGCCCGCGCCGGCATGCTCCAGTCTTGATCGCTGGCCAGCCAGCGTCCTTCCGTTTCGTGCATCCGCCGAAACACCATCTGCGCGACATGCCCGTAACGATCCAGTTCCGCCCGCAGGGGCTCGAGACCTTCGCCGTAATACAGCCCTTCTTCCATGGCCTTGATGAGTTCTTCATGGTTGCGGGTGTAGGCGGGCGATTGCCGCATCCCCTTCCGGTACGCCAGGGTGACGCCGCCCCAGGACCGGATCAGCGGCACGAAATTCGGGGCTTCGTGCTCTGCCGCGGCGCGCGCGCGCTCCGCACGCACGGCGCGGCCGTGGGTCAGGAATTCGTCGAGAATCTCGGTGTCTTCCGCACAGAGCCCGGCGCGGAGCTGGTCCGCGCCGGAGCGCGCCGCCATCCGCTCGTAGCGCGCCAGCACCTTCTCCACTTGCCGCACGTAGTAGGCCTGCACTTCGGTGGCCGTGTCCACCGCGGTCAGACCGCCGCCGATAACCACCGCGGGCAGACGCACCTGCAGGTTGGCGAGACTGGAGCGCTTGCCCGCTCCGGTCAGTTGCAGCGCCATCAGGAAGTCGCTGGCCTGGCGCATCCCCCGCGCCAGACTCTCGCCCATCGGCACCATCCGGGGCAGACCGGCGCCGGTGGCGATACAGACATGATCGAATCCCAGTGCCCAGGCGTCCTCGACGGTGATGGTGCCGCCCAGCCGCACGCCGCCGAACATCTGAAAATTCGGCCGCCGCGCCAGGGTCAGGTAGATCAGCTTGAGAAAATTCTTGTCCCAGCGCACGGTGATGCCGTATTCCGCCACCCCCCCAAAACCGAGCAGAATGCGGTCGTCGAGGTCTTCCTGCAGACGGCTCCAGTCGCGAATGGGCTGCTCCAGCCATTGCTGGGGAAGCGGTTCGATCTTCAGGCCATCGATACCCACCACCGCGCAGCCTTCCTGCAACAGATGGTGGGCCATGGTGAAGCCCGCCGGGCCCATGCCCGCCACCAGCACCTTCCGCCCGTTGTACGGCTGCGCCAGATATTGCGTGTGCCGCAGCGGGTTCCAGCGGGTGAGCAGCGCGTAAATCTCGACCCCCCAGGGCAGATTCAGCACGTCCGTCAGAATGCGGGTCTCCACCTGCGGGATGTTCACCGGGTCCTGCTTCTGGTAGATGCAGGATTTCATGCAGTCGTTGCAGATGCGGTGCCCGGTGGCCGGCACCATGGGATTGTCCACCATCGCCATGGCCAGCGCGGCAATGCTCCATCCGTCCCGCTTCAGAACCTGCATCTCCGAGATCTTCTCTTCCAGCGGGCAGCCGGTGAGTATCACCCCCAGGGGGTCCACCTTGAGGCCCAGTTCCGGCACGCCCTTTTTCTCCGGAAAACCCTTGGAGCAAAAATCCCCATCGTGCTCATGGCAATAGAGACAGTAGTGCACTTCACTCTGAACACCGCGCGGGTCCATCCGCGGATCGGTCAGATGAAAACCGTCGCGGCGGCGCAGGCTGCCTTCCGCCGCCACCAGCGGCGCGCCGGGCCGATCGTCCCACCGCTTTAACGGCACCAGCGCCTCAGGGTCCACCCGCTGCGGCAGCCGAAAACTGGACCAGCCCTGCACCGCCAGCGCGGCTTGCGGGTCCTGGAGAATGAGACCGCACCACTGGGTCAGCCGGTCAATGGCCTCGGCGTGCGCCGCTTCCTCCTCGAGCCACCCTTCACCCAGCCGGGCAATGGCCCATTCTCGATCCTCCCCAGACCATCCGCGCCGCCGAAGCTCCTGGTCCAGCCACTGATCCAGCTCCGCGAAACTCCACGGAAACCCGCCCCGGTAACGGCGCGCCCGGCGCAACACGAAATGCTTCTTGAACGCCAGCACCACCTCATGGCTGCGCGTGCTCTCCCGCAACGCCCTCACCTCGGCCTCGATGGCAAACCATTCGCCGATAAACCGCTCCACCCACGGCGCCAAACGCAACAAAAAATCACTCCCCAAACCACCCTCAAAACCCTCACCACCAGACCGGTAGGCGCGCAAACCCTCCGCGAGGGACCGGTCTTCCTCCGCCAAACCGTGAAAAAACGCTTCATCTAATCGCGCAAGACCCTCATCGGAAATAAGTCCTTTGTCTTCAAAATTATGTAGATTGATCACCATGATCTCCCGTGT
>JAKAFG010000164.1 GCA_021818125.1 Pseudomonadota bacterium
GTATAAAGGCGGCTTGACCACGAACACATGGCCGCGCTGCAACAGCGCCGGGAAGTGCCGCAGGAACAGGGTCAGAATCAGCACCTGAATATGGCTGCCGTCCACATCGGCATCGGACAGGATCATGATTTTGCCGTAGCGCAGCCCGGCCAGCACCCGATCCGGGTCCGCCTGAAAACTGTGTGCCTCAATGCCCAGGGCCACCGCCATATTGTGGACTTCCTGGTTTTTGAAGATCTGGTCCGCATCCACTTCCCAGGTGTTGAGCACCTTGCCCCGCAACGGCAGCAAGGCCTGATATTCCTTATCGCGCGCCGCTTTGGCAGAACCGCCGGCAGAGTCCCCTTCGACCAGAAACAACTCATTGCGCTGAATATCCTCACTTTCACAATCCGTCAGCTTGCCGGGAAGTGTCGCCAGGCCCGAGCCCTTCTTACGCTCGATTTTTTGCGCGGCGCGGGTACGGGCCTGGGCATTCTGGATCGCCAACTCTGCGATCGCCTTACCCGCATCCGGATGACTGTTGAGCCAGAGTTCCAGTGGATCACGCATAGTCTGCGCCATCAGCTTATGGGCATCGCGGCTGGTGAGTTTGTCTTTGGTCTGTCCCTGAAACTGCGGATCGAGCACGCGAGCCGACAGCACCAGCGCCATCTTACCGGTAACATCATCCTGTACCAGTTTGAGCTTGGCGGGGACGAGGCTGTGGTGCTCCATAAAACTGCGCACAGCCTCAAAGACCCCGGCACGAAAGCCCGACTCGTGGGTACCGCCGTCCAGCGTCGGGATCAGATTGACGTAAGTTTCCGGGTTAGGGGCTGCGCCGTTAATCCAACAGAGCGCCCAGCCCGCACCCTCCCCTTTCGCGAAACCGTTACTGTCCCCGTCCTGATAGGAGGCTCCCGCAAAAATCGGCGTGGCCAGTTCGAGATCGGCAACGATCTCCGCGAGGTATTCCGCCAGACCTTCGCTATATTTCCAGACGACGGGTTCCTGCTCCGGGAGGGTGAGGCTCACTTGCAGACCAGGGAGGAGAATGGCCTTGGCGCGCAGGAGATGGGTGAGCTCCCGGATATTGATTTTGGCCGAGTCGAAATACTGCCCGTCCGGCCATACCTGAACCCGCGTGCCATGGGTGCGCGGGCCGCAATCTTCCAGCCGGGTCAGCGCTTCGCTCACGTCCCCCTGCATAAACACCAGACGATAGCGACCGTTCCCCGATCCCTGGGGGTCGCGGGTTTTGATCTCGACTTCCACCCGCCGCGACAGGGCATTGGTGACAGCCACGCCTACCCCATGCAGACCGCCGGAAAAGCGGTAGGCCGACTCCACGTCCGTCTTATCAAACTTGCCGCCCGCGTGCAGGGTGGTGAAGGCCAGCTCGGCCGCCGGGCGGAACTCGCCGGGAGGGATGCCGACCGGGATGCCGCGGCCATTGTCCTCGACGATCACCGAACCATCGCCACAGACCGTCACGTCGATGCGCGTCGCCTGTCCGGCCAGGGCCTCATCGGCGGCGTTGTCGATCACTTCCTGAATGATGTGGGTGGGGCAAGTCGTACGGGTATACATGCCCGGACGCAACTTGACCGGTTCGAGTCCCTTGAGGACGGTGAATTGTTCGGCGCTATAGCTCAAATGGTGGTTTCCTTCTGCCTCGCCCTATCATAAAGCTGAAAGGGCCGGATGGGCAGCCCTGTGGCCCCACGCGCAGCGGCCGCCATACCTATTTCCCTTAACGAACCGTACCACCTTCAACTGAGAATGCCCGCCGACATCCAGCAAGGGAAACCACGCTTCGTTGGCAATCGTCATCTTGATGTCACAAAATTGTCACAATAGTGTCATGTTAGGGAGTTACCATAATGCGGTAATAGCGGATAGTCGGACACTGCCATGCAGTAATAGATCACCATGATTTATGATCAATCATTATGAATATGAACAATCCGACGATAATCAGTATGGAGCCATTCTCATGTTTAGCATCCTCTTAGGTGCCGTTTATCTACAACACGCCCACACGGCATTACTGGAAGGCCTGGCATGGCTGCATATGCCAACCTCTATACATAATTATCGAGCGGGACAGAAAATATTGTTAGTCTCACCAGAGGCGACTGGCACCATAGTATGTGATATCGAATATGCCTTAGAACGAAATGGCTATTCTGTTCACCGGATTTATTCTACTCATGACATAAATGGATTAGACAAGAGCTTACAGGTAAAAAACGTGATACTCAATGGATGGTTGGACAACTACCGCGACTATCTCCAGAATATACAGGATATCGCTCATAAATCAGTACCCTTTCTGGTCATAGGAGATAGTACGGAAGCTAACAGCGGATCGATAGCGGTCGCCGCGATTGAGGCCGGTGCAGTCGCCTTTATTCCGTGGACTCTCGGGGAAGGGTTACTGATGGCCCATCTCCGCAGGCTTGATGACGAGATACCCATCCGCCCCATGGAATTGTCAAAATTACCAGGGCAGATTCAGTTAGATCCCCGTTCCCGCAGGGTGTCGATATCCGATCAGGAACTTTATCTGCCAAAACAGCTTTTCAGGCTCTTTGAATATATGGTGACGCACCCTGACGAGGCGATATCCTATCACCAGCTTCTACAAGTCCTCGCGGAAGGGAAAAAGATATATATCGCACCAAATACGCTCGTGGTAAAAATTTACCGTTTACGGCGGATACTGGAGGATACGGGGGCACATAGATGGTTGGAAACCATCCCCGGCTTTGGTTATCGCTTCTGTCCACCGAAGCATGTTGCCCGCCTGACTGAACAGTCAACGCAGTAAAAGCGTAGCAAAGCCATTATGACTTTTCCGCGGACGAGCGCGTCATGCGTCGGCTAAAGCCCTCCAGAGCGGCATAGATACCCGGCATCATGACCAGAACCAGGGGCAACTCCGCCAGCAATCCGGAGATGATGGCGATGGCCAGTGGGGCCTGCATTTCCGTCCCGGCGCCCAGGCCCAGTGCCAGGGGCATCAGGGCCAGTATGGCGATAATGGCCGTCATCAGCACCGGCCGCAGACGCGCCCTTCCCGCCCTGACGAGTTCGGAGACATCGCTATTCTGCGCCTCGGCAAAGAAGAAAATAGCGGTTTCGGTAACGATCCCGACAATCATGGTGATACCGATCATCGCCGTGATGTTGCGTTGCGTTCCCGTGATCCAGAGGCCGATAAAGACACTACCGAGGGCGAGCAACGCCGTCGCCAGAATGCTGAGGACGATGGTGAAGCGCTCATAGAGAAAAAGCAGCAGAACCGCCACCAGCAAAATGGCGGCGAGCAGGACCAGTGCCAGTTCGTGCATGGCCTTCTGCTGTTCCCGGTAGAGGCCGCCGTATTGCAGATACACACCCTGCGGCAGGGACAGATGGGCTAGCCGGGCTTCCACCTCACCCATGACCGTACTCATGGCCCGCCCCTCGATGCGTGCCGTGACGGCAACCATCGGCTTCAGATTTTCGGCTTGTAATTCCGCCTGTCCGGCCTTGATCTGAATCCGCGCGACCTGTCCCAGGGCCAGATAATGGCCATCCGGCGCGACGATGGGTAATTGCCGCAGGCGGCGAATTTCATTCCAGAGATCATGGGGCGCACGCACCCGCACCCCGACCATCTCCTGCCCCTGGGGAATCAGGCTGACCACCCTGCCTTCCATCAGGCCCTGTAACTGCGCGGTTACCTGCCCCGGCGTCATTCCCGCCAGCGCCGCCTTGACCGGATCCACATGAATATTCACCGCGTCCCCGGCAATGGTCACACCGTCAAAGACCTCCGCCACACCCGATACTTTCCCGATACGGCGCGCCACCTGTCCTGCGACTTTTTCCAGCGTCCGGGGATTCGCACCGAACACCTTGATTTCTATAGGTTGCGGTACGGCGGTAAGATCACCGATCAGATCTTCCATCAGTTGTCCCGTTTCTACCCGCAGGCCGGGCACCTGGGTATGAATCTGCCCGCGAACACTCTGCATTACCTGCCAGATATTGCGACTGCGATGGGATTTCAAGCGAATAAAGAAGTCTCCGGTATTGGCCTCCGTAATACCGCCCCCCAGTTGCAGGCCCGTGCGCCGGGAATAGCTCGCCACCTCCGGTGTCTTAGCCAAAATCTGCTGCACCTGGTCCAGCAAACGGTCGGTTTCGGCGAGGGAAGTGCCGGGGGCCGCCTTGTAGTCGAGGACGAAGCCTCCCTCGTCCATAGAGGGCATAAAACCGCTGCCCACCTGGGTATAGGACCAGCCCCCAAGGGCCAGAAAAGCGAACAAAATAGGCACTAGCAGTATGGGGCGTCGCAAGAGTTTCTCCAGCACCTGACCATAATGCAAACTGGTCCAGCCCAGGAGACGACCCGGCCGCTCGGCCCTTTCGGCATCCCGGCTGGTCAGCAGGGCGTCCGCCAGAAGGGGCACCGCCAGATAGGCGACCAAAAAGGAAATGATCAGCGCGGCGGAGATGGAGATGGCCAGTGCCTGGAAAAAAGCCCCGGTCACCCCGGACAGAAAGGCCAGGGGCGCGAAGATGACAATCGTCGCCGCCGAAGAACCCGCCAGCGGCTTACTCATTTCCAGCGCGGAATGGAGCACTGAAACGCGCGCTCCGGGATGCTCGGAAATGCGTTGCATAATATGTTCCAGCATGACCACCGCGTCGTCCACCACCAGCCCCACCGCTGCCGCCATACCACCGAGGGTCATAATGTTAAAACTCTGATGGAACACATACAGAATCACCACACTGGCCAGCAATACGCTAGGCAGGACGATGGCAACGATGAAGGTCAGCCGCAGATTACGGAGGAAAGCAAGGAGCAAGATCG
>JAKAFG010000165.1 GCA_021818125.1 Pseudomonadota bacterium
CCACCACCACCGCGAGACTGAAAGCGGAACTGTAAGAGTTCAGGAAATTGGAGGCCAACAACCCTAATATCGCAAAAGTGCAAAAACCTAAATACAGTGCCGAAGTGCCCAGTCCAGTCGCCGTAATGCTTATTCCAGCGGGCCCTACCTGGATACCACCATGCACATACAGCGTAATGGCTAATGCGAGAATGAGGCCACCGCCTGCAAATCCGCCGAGGCTGGGCCATAACGCCATTTTGGTCAGGCTCGTGTCACGCCGCACATACCGCGAATAATCCGAAGCAAACATCGTCCATGAGAACGCACCGCCCATGAGCGCTAATGAAATTCCACCCAGGGTTTGAATTCCGTCAAAATGGCCTACGGCAGGCGTCATCGAAAGCGCCTGCCTGCCTTGCAGATATACCAGTATGGCTATCGCAAACAACGCGAGGAATAGCGCCCCCACCGTCTGCGCCGTCACGATGGCCTTATACCCGATAATGGGCACCACAAAATTACCCAAAACAGCCAATACCAGCGCGTAATAAATGCTGCTATTTGCTGGTACCAAGCCGTAACTGTCAAAAACACTGCGGAGGATATACACCACAAGCACCAGCACCACGGCCTGCCAACCCAACTGCGACAACCAGTTACTCAAGGAAATCAGTTTATTGACCGGCCTCCCGAAAACGCGCCCAGAAACCGCCATAGTCGGAATACCGTAGACAAATCCCGGTATACTGATGATACCCACGGCGGCAAAAAGCGCAGAAGCCAGCAGCACGACCCACAAAAATGGCGCCAAAGGAAACAACTGGGCGATCAAGACCCCGACCGGCAAGCTAGAGGCAGTCATGGTCGCCGCTAGCCAGATCAAAGCGACCCGCGGTGCTGAACTCGTGCGCTCCGCCTCTGTCGTGGCACTAATCGAATGCCTGTCACCCATCACTTTTCTCCCTCGGAGTTATAAAATCGTTGGAACTAAAATGCCCATGCATAAAACGCTAACTTGATCCGGCACCCACTTCGACGTCGATTTGAAAAACCGTATTCCGTTGAGGCATCTTTTTCAGAAATGGTGGGAAGCCACCATCCTTTACTGCTGCAAGTGCCGCACGATTGACCGCACTCAAGGGACTAGGCTGGATAATTTTCGCCCAAAGCAACTGGCCTGTAGGGGAGATCTCAAACTCAACGGTCGCCTTGCCGCTCAGACCCATCGCTCTTAACGCTGCGGGCACATGAAGATTCTGCTGAATCATTGGCCGCAATAGCCCGACATAACGCCCCATCAACGAGGCCGTCTGCTGGGCCGACATGGGCGGCGGGGCAGGAGGTGGCGTCACTAGCGGCTTAGGCGCTGACGCCGCTACCGATTGAGGAGTCGGCGTTGGTGGCGTGGCTGTCTTGACCGGCGGCGCAGGCGGCGTCGGTGCCGGTTTCGGCGGAATCACCACCTTCGGGTGCGGACGGGGCGGTGGCGGCGTCACATGATGCACTACCGGTTTGGGAGGAACCGGTTTCGGTAGAGGCTTGGGTATCACCTTCGGCGGTGGTTGCGGCAAAGTCATCATTTGTACCGCAATGACGTGATCCTTGGGCTTAACGGCGTTTACCGGAGGCCTGCTATGTCCGTACCAGACCAAGCCGAGCACGAGCAGGACTTCAACCGCCACGGCACCGCCCACGGCATACTTAAAATGGCGTTCCTTCGGCTCCGGCATGAGTGAATAATTGGTGGCCCTAGGCATCGTGGTAGTCATATAAATTTATTCCCATTTTCGAGCACTGTCGCGCTCGCCAACTGTACGTTTGGCATTCGCTCACGTTGCCCCGAGTAAAGACGCAACTACTCACGCGGGCTTCGCCGCAATACCGATACTGGTTACACCCGCTTTTTGACAAGCATCCATCACGTGCACAAAATCTTTAAAAGGAACCATTTTATCGGCCGCGATCGTCACCTGCGTGTGTTTAGCGTCGCCATCGCCCGCGAGGAAACTCTGCAGTTGATCCAGTCTCATTTTTTTGCCCTTCACCACAACACCGCCATCCTTCACGATATTGAGCACGAAATGCGGATGCGGCAGTACTTTCGTCTCACTGGATGTGGGCAAGTCCAGCTTTAACCCCTTATCCGTAATCATCTGCAAAGTAATCATGATGAAAAAAACCAGCAGGAACAGCATAACGTCAATCATCGGGATGATTTCGACACGCCCTCTTTTGCGGGGCCGGCGTTGGGGTAACATGCTTTACTCCTTACTTTGCCTGGCAAAATGAAAAAATCTTCCGAAACATCATGCGGTCATTTCAGACGCCGTAGCTGATGACGGGGCGCTGACTGCCGTCTCCTCTAACACCACGGGTGCGCCATCCAAACGGTTCATGAGCACCACTTTCAACGACTCGAGCTGGAAAATGGTTTTCTCGATGGCGTTGTTGAATGCGTTAAAACTCAGTAAGCCGATCATGGCGATAAAAAGTCCAGACGCGGTGGCAATCAGCGCATCCGCAACACCGCCAGTAACGGAAGTAGGATTATGACCAGGCACCGCAAGAATGGAGAACGCGTGGAACATGCCGAGAATAGTTCCGAACAGGCCCAGAAGGGGCGCCAGGGTGACAATGGTGTCCAAGATCCAAAGGCGCTTATCCAAACTTGGCGTCGTCAGGAAAATAGCTTCATCCAAACGGTTCGCAAAGGCTTCGCCGCGAGCGCTGCCGTAGTGATGAATCAAATTGAAATGCCGGAGCGCTACACCCAGCAGAGATTCTTCGGGAAGCCCCTTAGACAAAACCACCAGATCTTCCAGATCAGGGCGCCGCAACTTGCCACGGGCGGATATTCCCCAAAGGATTTTCTTACCTTTGCTGATGGCGTTACGAAGATACCAGCCCCGATCGAAAATCACCGCAAGCTCGACCACGAAAAGGAGCATCAAGATGTACAGAACACCATCTGAGTAGTTGGCCAGATGTACGAGATAACTGAACGAGATCATATAAACTCCAGCACAAGGTGATTAACAAAACTATCCAGCATAGACTGAGCAGAAAATATGCCATTGGTACCCATTGAAATAACTCACCATTAAAATCATATAGTTATTAAAAACCAACAGGCTGGCAACTTCTTTTTATAGTGCAGACAACGCCGCTTTGCACTATAACGGTGCGCCCCCTCGAATCCGCCCGAAATTTCTATCACCCCCATGATGGACATATCATTGGATTCGATAAAGTTCTTTTTTTGTGTGGTGTGGGTTCCAAAAACGCAACAGTCCGAAGCGTTCGGAGGCACGTCGAGGGAACTACCGATCGCTCCGCAGAAAAAGCGAAGACATTGGAAGGGATTTTCCGACCATGGCCATGGTCGGAAAACTGAAAAGAGAGGTGGGGCTCTTGGGGCCTATATTTGCCAGTCTGAGCGGACTAAATTGCGTTTCGCGGGTGTCTGTGGTCCCGTCAGCGACGCCAGCCTACTTCTTGTAATTTTTCCGCCGGAACAGATCAATCTTCCGCGAGACCAGCCGGTCCAGAAAAAGAAAACCGTCGAGATGATCCATTTCATGCTGGACGGCCCGGGCTTCGAAGCCTTCGCACTCGTAACTCCGCTCTCGTCCCGAGGCATCCTGCGCCTGTACTTGTATGCGTTCGGCGCGAATGACGTTGCCGGTAAAGTCCGGCACCGACATGCAGCCTTCCCGGCCCACCGCCATGCCCTCCCACGCCGCCAGCTCGGGATTGATCAACACCATGAGCCCGTGGCAGTCCTCCCCCAGTTTGGGACGCACATCGACGATCACGATGCGTTGCGGACGGTCCACCTGTGGCGCCGCAATACCCACACCCCCCGGACCGGCATACATGGTCTCCGTCAGATCGTCGACAAAATGGTGCAGATCGTCGTCAAATACGCTGACCGGCTCGGCCTTGCGCTGCAGTCTGGGGTCCGGATAGGTCAGAATGGAAAGCACCGCCATCAGAACACCGCCGCCTCGATGGGATGTACACCGATTTCCACCCCTTCCCTCTCCCGCAACGGCACCACGGCCTTGCGGACACTCTCCACACCCTCTGGCGCATAGCCCTGAATGACCATCACATAGAGTGGCCGCTCGGCACTGCCGGAACTCTCGCTTTCCAGATCAATCACATTGAAACCGATGGCCGCCAAGGCCCCGGTGACGCCCGCGACAATGCCCGGATGATCGGCCCCGTAGACGGTGACCCGGGTGTTCGGCATGTCCGCGGTCAGCGCCACGCTGGAGATAGGGTCCAGATGCACCCGCAGATTGAGGCGCTTGATGGCCGGGTCCAGCGCCATTTCCACGGAACCCAGATCACGCGGATAATCGATGACCTGCATAATGGTGAAGTAACCACCGAGACGCATCATCGAGGCATCACCGATGGAGCAGTCTGCAGTGAACAGGGCTTGGGTGACGGCGGCGACGATACCGGGGCGATCTTCGCCGATGACGGTGAGAAGGGCTTGACTCATCCTAGACTCCTATGGCGAGGGCTTTCGCCTGTACGAGATAACGAAAACAGTATTCCAGCAATTCGAGATGATGCCTGGCCGCCAGGAAGTCCGGACCCCAGGCCGTCACCCCGTGCTGATGAATCAGCGCACCGGGAACGCGGGGCAACGCCTGGGCAAAGGCCCTGTCCATATCTTCGGCAATCCGGGCGACGTTCACATGATTGGCGAAGACCGGCAGATCCACCCGCGGCTCGGCATCGGGCACGCCCAGACCTTTGAGCATTTCCAGAGCTGGCAGGCGCAACCGGCCCTGCTGCGCAAAGTGCCCGCAGAGATTGGCCTCGACCGAGTGGACGTGGAAAATGACCCGGG
>JAKAFG010000166.1 GCA_021818125.1 Pseudomonadota bacterium
AGCGATAAATGGTTGATGCATCCACGGAAGCGCTGATCAGAAAGGCCGACAGGAAAATACACGCTCCTGCCGTTACTGCACGCTTTGATTCACCTTTACCAGACGTAAAAGGGGATTTCCTGTACTTCATCAGCCTGTTCTCCTGACCAGCGCGGCATTTCTGTATATGGTCGCCAAGCCCCGTATTGTCAAGGCAGCGACCACAAAAAAGCCCCGCATAAAACACGGGGCTGATGGCGCTGGGGAAAGCCCGCCACGGCGGGCTGTATCCCATCTCAGAGACTGTAATACATCTGGAACTCCACCGGATGGGTGGTCATGCGCAGGGCCTGCACCTCGGCCCACTTCACATCCAGATAACCTGCCAGCCAGCTCTCGGAAAACACGCCCCCCTTCATGAGGAAGTCATGATCGGCTTCCAGGGCGCGCAGGGCTTCTTCCAGCGACGCCGCCACACCGGGGATGTTGGCCTGTTCTTCCGCGGGCAGATCATAGAGATTCTTGTCCATGGCGTCGCCGGGATGGATTTTGTTTTGGATACCGTCCAGACCCGCCATCAACATGGCAGAGAACGCCAGATAGGGGTTGGCGGTAGAGTCCGGGAAACGTATTTCGATGCGCCGGGCCTTGGGGCTGTTGACGAAGGGAATACGGATGGACGCCGAACGGTTCTTGGCGGAGTAAGCCAGCAGCACTGGTGCCTCATAATGAGGCACCAGACGCTTGTAGCTGTTGGTGCTGGGGTTGGTCAGCGCGTTGATCGCCTTGGCGTGCTTGATGATGCCGCCGATGTAGTACAGCGCGACCTCCGACAGCCCGCCATACAAATCACCCGCAAAGATGTTCTTGCCATCCTTGCCGAGGGACTGGTGGACGTGCATGCCGCTGCCGTTGTCACCGACGATGGGCTTGGGCATGAAAGTGGCCGTCTGACCATAAGCCGCCGCTACGTTGTGGACGACATATTTGAGGATCTGCACCTCGTCCGCCTTGCGGGTCAGCGTATTAAAACCGACGCCGATTTCGTGCTGCCCGGCCGTGGCCACCTCATGGTGATGCACTTCCACCTTCAAACCCATCTCTTCCATGGCCAGGCACATGGCGGAGCGCAGGTCCTGAGCGGAATCCACCGGCGGGACCGGAAAATAACCGCCCTTCACGCCGGGGCGATGGCCCATGTTGCCGGATTCATATTCCTTGCCGGAATTCCAGGCGGCCTCTTCGGCGTCCACCTTGTAAGCGCAGCCGCTCATGTCGATGTTCCAGGTCACGGAATCGAAAACGAAGAATTCATTTTCGGGACCAAAGTAGGACGTATCGGCGATGCCCGTGCTCTTCAGGTAGATCTCGGCACGCTTGGCGACGGAGCGGGGATCGCGCTCATAACCCTGACCGGTGGCGGGCTCAATGACGTCGCAGCGGATAATGAGGGTGGTTTCATCCGTAAAAGGATCGAGAACGGCAGAGTCGGCCTCGGGCAGGAGAATCATGTCGGACTCGTTGATGCCCTTCCAGCCGGTGATAGAGGAGCCATCAAAAGCCTTGCCATCGACGAAGGTGTCTTTTTCGATGGTGTGGCCGGGGACGGAGACGTGCTGCTCCTTACCCTTGGTATCGGTAAAGCGGAAATCGATAAACTTGATGTCTTTTTCTTTAATCAACTTGACCACATCACTGGGGCTATAACCCATTTGCTTCTCCTCCAATCAAGAAATATTCACGACCCTAAACAAACTGTGCCTACAAAATTCATACCAGACCAAAATCACCCTATTGGTAATAATCCGGACTCCATATGCACCAATATGGTGCCCAATTTTGGGGCAATCCAAAAATGTGCACTACTATAGGGCAGACGATGTTTTTGGTAACTGTCTAGTTAATTGCCAAACCACATCCATCTGCTGCAAGCCCGGCACCCACCCCTGCAAGGCATCTTGAAGCTGTGCTTCCATATCCTGCAGGCTAGCGAATGTTTCCGCTGGCGGCAAGTGATAACGCATGCAGATCACGACGCCATCCTTGAGGTAATGCAAGGTCATCTGCTCCGCCAAAGGCAAGTTCCGCGCCAGCAGACGCTCGCACACCACCTTTTCAATCTCGCTGCGCGGCGGCAGGACCACGCCCCCCTCCTCATCATTTTCGCTGTCGATGTGGATGGTGGCATCGGCCAGATCATCCACTTGCCGCAACAAGGTTATCCGCACCCGTTCGGCAATCTGGTGCCCCTCGGAGACACTCAGGGTCGACGCCACCTGCAGATGCACCTCGGCCAGGGCCTGATGGCCGATCTTACGGGTCTTGAGAAGATGCAAATCACGCACCCCTTCACAGCCGAGAATCACTTCGCGGATATGGGCCAGCGCTTCATCACTAAGGCCACGATCCGCCAACTCCTGCACCGCTTCCCAGCCCGTGACCAGGCCGATCCGCAGCACCATCAGGGCGACGATGAGCGCGACGACCGAATCCAGATAAGGCGCACCCAGCAAACTGCCGCCAATACCGATAAACACGATGACGCTGGAAATGGCATCGGTGCGATGGTCCCAGGCATTAACGCGCAACGCTGCGGAGCGGGTTCGCCGCGCTACCCGGATGGTGATCTGGTAGAGGGTTTCTTTGGCGACAATCGCGAAGGCGGCAATATAGAGGGTCCAGAAATCCGGCATGCCGTAATGGCCGATAATGAGCCGCTGGACCGCCTCATAGCCGATGCCTGCACCATTGACGGCCAGCAGGGTGCCTGTGGCCAGCGCCGCCAGCGTCTCAAAACGCTCATGACCGTAGGGGTGCTCCTGATCCGGCGGCTGGCTGCTGAAGCGCATGGCGAACACCAGCCCGAGGTCAGACAGCAGGTCGGAAAGGGAATGGATGGCGTCCGCCACCAGCGCGCTAGAGTGCCCGAAAATACCCCCCGCCAGCTTGACGAAAAACAACACCACGTTGGTGCCCGCCCCCATCAGGGTCACCCGCATGTTCTGCTTGCCGCGCTCCGTGCGACTGATGCTTTCTGCCACTACTCAAGGCCTCTCAAAGTCTTGCGCTCACTGGATATTTGGTCGGACAATCGTCAATTCGCTAGCGATTGTCAAGACAATGCCCGAAGACTTGATCGCCCGCGACATGACCAGTCTGGATATTTTCTGGCGGCGGGCTTGCCGAAAAGCGGGGATATGCACAGTATATGCGCAGATGCCATTTAATCCGCCAGGCATCCACACCGATTTACAGGACGAGGTGAACACCATGAATACCGAAGCGATTTTGCAGAAGGCGCAGGAACGGGCCAAGGCCGCCGGCAAACGCCACGCCGGGGACCTCACGCCGGAAGAAGCCCATGCCGTGTTACGCGAGCATCCTAAAGCGATTCTGGTCGATGTGCGCTCTCATCCGGAACTGGATTTCTCGGGCTTCGTGGAGGGCTGCTGCCATGTGCCGTGGCAACGGTATCCGGGTATGACTCCCAACGTCGACTTTGACGCAGAGCTGCGGAAGAAGGCCCAACCCGGCGATTTATTGCTGTTGCTGTGCCGGACGGGTGGCCGCTCTCTGGCCGCCGCTGAGCATCTGGCCGACCTGGGTTATGGCCATTGCTACAACATCCTTGGTGGCCTTGAGGGCAAACACGACACCCACGGTCAGCGCGGCAAGGTAGAAGGCTGGAAGGCCAGCGGTTTACCCTGGAGGCATAAGTAGGTTGCGGCCTTGATTAAGACTGGCAGGCCGGGCAGAGCAGCGCGTTTTTACCCCCCACCGAAAGGGTCTCCAGCGCGCCACCGCAGCTCGGGCAGTGCCCATCTTCCCGATGGCGGGTGAGGAAGGTCTTGGGCAGCAGGTTGGTCTTCGCCTGACAGCGCACGGCGCGATCCAGCACCTTGGGGATCTGCTCCAGGAAACGCTCGCGCTCTTCTTCGCTGAGACTGGTCGCGGTGCGATCCGGCCGCAGACGGGCCTGAAAAAGGATTTCATCCGCCCAGATACCGCCGATGCCCGGCGCGAAGGTATCATCCAGCAGGATGTTACGCAGGGCGCTGCGGCGACGGCTCAGGGCTTCGCGTAATATACCAAGCCCTTCCCCATGCACCATCAGCGGATCAGGGCCCAGCTTGGTCAGGAAGTCCACATCGCTGTTTTCGTCCAGCATGCGCAGGCGGTTACCCAACTGAGTGCCCTGAAAACGCAGGCGCTGCTGACCGTTGATCTGAATCTCCAATGCCGCACGAGGCTCTTCCCCGCCTTCCGCATGAGCAGGGCCGCGTTCGAGTTCGCCGCTCAGCTCGCCGCCCAACTGCAGGGCGAGGATGTCTTTGCGATCCAGTTCCAGGAAAAGGTATTGACCGTAGCGATGCAGGTCGGTGATGGCTTTGCCTTGGAGTGCGGCATCTTCGATGCCGGCGCCATCCGGCAGTGCTTCGCCTTTGGCATTCTGCATCTGCATCAGACCAATCCGTTTGTGCAGGATATTGCGCCGCAGCTTTTGTCTGAGCAGTTCTATTTCTGGCAACTCGGCCATGTTTTTCTCCGAAACAATGGGTTTGAAACCCGTGATATGCCGCCTAGTCTACCCTGTGGGGGCTGGCGCGCCAATGGTGGCGTCGGGAATCCGCCCATACAGCGCGTGCTCTGCGCCCAGCGCATAGGCCCACATCTGATCCCCGATGGAGAAGTGCCACCATTCTCCAACATGCTGCGCAAACCCCGCCTGGGCCATGACCAAGACCAGTAGCTCACGATTCTGATGATGGAGATACTCCGGCGTTCCGGGCAGGGCAGACGCGAAAAAATCCGGGATGGCGCGGTCGGTAAAATCATCGACAGGACCGCCCATGGGTACATCCCGACCT
>JAKAFG010000167.1 GCA_021818125.1 Pseudomonadota bacterium
AACACCAACAGCACCTGGCCTGCCGGGACTTTTCCCACACAATCCCTGCCGCTGAAAAATGACCTGCGGATCATCGATGTGAATCCGGGTGTTGCCTATTTGCTGCTGCCTAATCTGAGCGTTGGGGTGGGTCTGGATTATTACCAGACGCTCAGTGCAACCTTTGGCCCCAACTCCGGCAATGGTGGGGGTGTCGGCGGTAACGTCGGGCTTTTCTACACCACGGAACGCTTCAATGCGGGACTCAGTTACCGCTCGGCGGCCAGCATTTCTTCAGGCGGCGGTAGTATTGACCTCCCCAGTCGCGTGCAGGCAGGTGTCCGCTATCGCTTCACCCCGCGCTTTGCCACCGAACTGGATGTGGACTGGAATGACTGGAGTAACGCCCAGTTACCTGGCTATGGTAGCCTCGGCTGGAAATCCGCCATGGCCTATCGTATCGGGCTCAGCTATCACCTGAACCAGAATCTGGAGTTCCGCGGTGGTTTGGCCCACGAAGGTAGTCCCACTAATGGCGCCAGCATAAATGCGGCAGTACCGGGCACGAGCAGCAATCTGGCCTCCTTTGGGCTGGGTATTGGCGTTGGTGTTTGGCATTATGATTTGGGTGCTTCTTATGCCCTTTCCGGATCCACGACCTCCGACAATCCTATCTATGGTGGTAACTACAAAGCCAGCACCCTCAACTTCGGCGCCGCCATTTCCCGTGACTTTTAAGGGATAGGCTGCCCGAGCAGAACGCCCATGGCAGCATTGCCCGGTAGCGACCCTCGCCCGCTGGCGGCCCGTATGCGTCCCCAGACGCTGGACGCCTACGTCGGGCAGAACCATCTGCTCGGCAAGGAAGGTCCGTTGCGGGCCATGGTGCAGGCCGGGCATCTGCACTCCATGATTCTCTGGGGTCCGCCGGGCAGTGGCAAAACCACCTTGGCGCAACTCCTCGCCCATGCCGCTGGCCAGCACTTCCAGATTCTGTCTGCCGTCAACAGCGGGGTACGAGAAATCCGCGCCGCCGTCACCAGCGCCGAGGCCGCCCAGTCTCTGGGCCAGGGCACGGTCCTCTTCATTGATGAAATCCATCGCTTCAACAAAAGCCAGCAGGACGCCCTGCTGCCCCATGTGGAAGAAGGCGTCGTGACCCTCATCGGCGCAACGACGGAAAACCCCAGCTTCGCCCTGGTCAATGCCCTGCTGTCCCGGGCGCGCGTCTATGTTCTCAAAGCGCTGACTGGTGAAGAACTCGGCACGGTGCTCGATCACGCCCTTGCGGATAGGGTGCTCGGTCTGGGTAATCTGGCGATAGAGATGTCCCCGGAAGTACGCAAGGGTTTGCTGACTGCCGCCGACGGCGATGCCCGTCGTCTCCTCAATCTGCTGGACCTCGCGGTACAACTGGCCCCGGTGCAGGCGGGTAATACACAGATCACTGCCGAAATCGTCGCCGCGGCCAGCGGTCAATCCTGGCGACGCTTCGACAAGGGCGGTGAAGCCTTTTACGACGAAATCTCCGCTTTTCACAAGTCTCTGCGCGGTTCCGACCCCGATGCGGCCCTCTACTGGCTGGCGCGAATGCTCGATGGGGGCGCCGATCCCTTGTACCTCGCCCGCCGTCTGGTGCGCATGGCTTCTGAAGATATCGGTCTCGCTGACCCGCGGGCTATAGATATGGCCCTCGCCGCCAAGGACGCCTACGCCTTTCTCGGCTCGCCCGAGGGGGAGCTGGCCCTCGCGCAAGCCACGGTCTATCTCGCAAGCTGCCCCAAAAGTAACCGCATCTACGATGCCTGGAATGCTGTGCGCGCCGCGGTCAAGGCGGGTGGTAGTGCAGAAGTGCCCCTCCATCTGCGCAATGCGCCCACGAAACTGCTCAAAACACTGGATTATGGCAAGGAATATCAATACGATCACGACTATCCCGACGCCATCGCCCCGGAGCAGCATTATTTGCCCCCCGGCCTGCGTCAGACCCATTTTTATGACCCCAGCGACCGCGGCCTGGAAATCCGTATTCAGGAGCGTTTACGCTGGATAAATGCTCATCGTCAACCTGTCCGAGAGAAGAAACCCCATGCTTGATCCCAGCTTGCTGCGCAGCGCACCAGAAAAAGTAGCCGCAGGCCTCGCCCGCCGTCACTTTACTCTGGATGTGACGGCCCTGAGCACCCTCGACCAGCAGCGCAAAACCCTGCAGATTCAGCTCGAAGAAGTGCGCAACGCCCGCAATGAAGCCTCCAGACAGATCGGTCAGGCGCGCCGTCAGGGGCTCGATACCAGCGAGATGCAGACCGCGGCGGCGCAGCACGGCGAGGAGATCAGGACCCTGGAGCAATCTCTGGAAAGCATCCTTGCCGAATGGGAGAACCTGACCAGCAGTCTGCCCAATATCCCGCAGGATTCAGTGCCCGATGGCCGCGATGAAAGTGACAATGTGGTGTTGCGTCACTGGGGCACGCCCCGCGCCTTCGATTTCGCTCCTCACGATCATGTCGATCTGGGCGAGGGCTTGGGTATTATTGATTTCGCGGCGGGCGCCCGCCTCGCTGGCGCCCGCTTTGTGGTGTTGCGTGGTCGCGGCGCCCGTCTTGAGCGCGCCCTGACGCAATTCATGCTGGATTTGCACACGACGGAACACGGCTACTGCGAAATTGCGCCGCCCTTTCTCGCCAACGCTGACTCCCTCTTCGGCACTGGGCAGCTCCCCAAATTCGAAGAAGACCTTTTCGCTTTAAGGGACGACCCCTATTACCTGATCCCCACTGCCGAAGTGCCGCTTACCAATCTTCTGCGCGGTGAGATTGTCGGTACCCTGCCGCAACGCTTCTGTGCCTACACCCCCTGTTTTCGGCGCGAAGCGGGAGCTTATGGGCGCGACACCCGTGGCATGATCCGCCAGCATCAGTTCGACAAGGTGGAGCTGGTGCAGATCGTACGTCCCGAAGATTCCGCCCAGGCCCACGAAGCACTTACCGCCCATGCCGAAAAGGTATTGCAACTTCTGGAGCTGCCCTACCGGGTGATGGCCCTCTGCGCGGGGGATTTGGGCTTCAGCGCTGCCAAGACCTATGACTTGGAAGTCTGGCTGCCGGGCCAGAATCAGTACCGGGAAATCAGCTCCTGCAGCAATTTCGAAAGCTTTCAGGCACGTCGCCTGCAGTTACGCTATCGCGCAGAAGATGGTAAGCCCCAGCTCGCCCATACCCTCAATGGCTCTGGCCTCGCCATCGGCCGTACCCTGGTTGCGCTCCTGGAAAATCATCAACAGGCCGATGGCAGTATCCGGATTCCCGCCGCCTTGCGTCCCTACCTCGGCGGGATGGACGTCGTTAAGGCCTGAGCCCGTGCATTCGGCCTACGAACCCGTGAGTTGCGCACTGCACAGCGCCTTAGAACTGGCCGCGATGCAGCGTCGTCCAATGCGTTTGCACATGGCGGATGGCACATGGCAAGCTGGCATTATTCTCGACGTCTGGACCGCGCAGGGCAGGGAATGGCTGCGTCTGCGCCGGTCCGACGGTGATGTCGAGATTGATCTTACCCATATTCAACAAGTCCAGGAAAATACTGCACCATGAAATATCCCATTATCCCCAGTCTCCTTGCCGGTTGTTCGATGCTGCTTTCCAGCTCTGCCTTTGCCGCGGAGTTTCCCCTGCCCGCAGTCGGCAGCAACATGGTCGGCCAACTTCAGGTGGTCATCGCCCGGCATCAGGATACCCTGCTCGATATCGCCCGCCATTACGATGTTGGCTATAACGAAATCCGCGCCGCGAACCCCGGTGTCGATCCCTGGCTTCCCGGCGCCGGAACCCGCGTGCTGGTTCCCACCCAGTATATTCTCCCCCCCAGGCCCTGGACGGGGATCATCATTAATATCCCGGAGCGGCGTCTGTTTTATTTTCCCGCGGGTCAGAACGTGGTTTACACCTATCCGGTAGGCATTTTTCGCCCAAAATGGCCGAATCCGCTGGGTAGCACACGCATCATTGCCAAAGTCAGGAACCCCACCTGGGCAGTGCCCAAAAACATACAGGAGGAGCACGCCAAGGCCGGAGAACCCATACCCGCGTTCTTCCCCGCCGGCCCTGACAACCCCATGGGTGAACTGGCGCTGGAAACGGGCTGGTCGCAGATTTTCATTCATGGCACCAATAAGCCCTGGGGTGTCGGTATGCGGGTCAGCCATGGCTGCTTCCACGTCTATCCTGAAAACGAAGTCCAGCTCTTCAAGATGGTAAAGGTGGGCACGCCGGTGACGACCATCGATCAGCCATATATTGTCGGGACGAGTGGCAACGGCCAGCTCTACCTGCAAAGTTTCGCACCCATAGAAGCCTATAACAAAGGCAGCAACTCTCAACAACGCGCAGTCGATGCTATCAGTCTTTTTGAAAAGCAGGTCCAGCAAAACTGGACGATTAACTGGCAGCAGGTCATCGATTTGGTAGAAAAACCCAATACCATACCCACGGCCATCAATATCAACGCCCCTACCCTGTCCGCGGTGGTCGCTCAGTTGCCTGCCCAGCCCTATGACTTTGCGCCCTATGGTGACAATGCCAACACCGCGACGCCGCCACCTGCGCCGACCCCAATCGCCACCCCGGCGGCCTGAACAGACGCTTCATCTCCGGGGGCAAAAAAAGCGCTTGCTTGCCCCCATACCCCCGTGTATAGTTCGTCCTCTCGGCGGGGCAGCGGACCCAAAGAGAGCAGCAAATACATTGGGTGTTGACAGTGAAGTAGATCGCCTGATATAGTTACAGACCCTGTTGCGGGGTGGAGCAGCTTGGCAGCTCGTCGGGCTCATAA
>JAKAFG010000168.1 GCA_021818125.1 Pseudomonadota bacterium
TACCCCGCAGTTCCAGCCGCCGCCGCACCCCCTGAAAGCTCTGCAAAGCTGCGCAACCAACCGCCAGCGGCACCCCGGCATGACGCGCCGCCAGCAAGGCCGCCAGCGCATTCTCGGCATTGAAGGCTCCGGCCATCTCCCAACTGACCCGCCCGCGCTCCACTCCCCGCTCCAGCACGATAAAACGACTGCCATCCGCAGTAGCGAGCCGTACCTGCCACTCGCCTTCTCCGGCAAAGCGTTGCAGCGGCGTCCAGCAACCGCGCTCCAGCACCTGTTTCAGTGCCGGCACCGCAGCATTCATGATGATCGCGCCCGTGCCCGGCACCGTGCGCAGCAGATGGTGGAACTGGATGATGATCGCGTCCAGATCCGGGAATATATCGGCGTGATCGTATTCCAGATTATTAAGAATCAGCGACCGCGGGTGATAGTGTACGAATTTGGAGCGCTTATCGAAAAAGGCCGTATCATACTCATCCGCCTCAATCACAAAAAAAGGGCTGTCCGTTAAACGTGCGGATACGCCAAAGTTACGTGCTTCACCGCCGATGAGAAAACCCGGATTGAGCCCCGCTTCCTGCAATATCCAGGTCAGGATGGAGGTCGTCGTGGTTTTGCCGTGGGTACCCGCCACCGCCAGCACCCAGCGGCTTTGCAGAATTTCCCGGGACAACCAGGCGGGGCCGGAGTCATAGGGGATCTGCCGGTCCAGCACGGCCTCCACGCAGGGATTACCCCGCGACAGGGCATTGCCGATGAGTACCAGGTCGGGGGCAGGATTCAGTTGGGCGGGATCATAGCCCTCATGGACCGTAATCCCTTCGCGGGCCAGCAGATCACTCATGGGCGGATAGGTATGAGTATCCGATCCAGTCACCTGATGCCCCGCCGCCCGCGCCAGCAGCGCGATGCCCCCCATGAAAGTCCCGCAGATGCCGAGGACGTGAATATGCATGGAGCGCTAGGCCTAGTGCATGGTGCTGCGCGCCGGTGCGCCGAGACGTTGATCCAGCGCCTGGTTGGCCAACTCATAGAGCGCATTGAATTTTTCCAGGAGCTCCTGATAACGGGTCATCATCTCCGTCTCCTCGGCCAGCACCGGATGATCGTCCAGAGAGCGCGCCAGCATATCCCGGGCCATACCCAGACGTTCCACCACCTCAAAATAGGCCCAGCCGTCCGGCGGCTGGGCGCTGGCCGCCGCGATCTCCTGCTGGTAGTACCAGACCAGCGCCGCCCGCGTCACCGCCTGCGCCGCCGTCATCTCTTCCGCCTCGGTCAGTTGCCATTCGTGGCTGACCGGCTCCTGCCAGTCCATATAGACGTGCCAGCGCTGGCCGTTCTCATCCACCACAAACTCCAGGCGCACCCCCACCCCCTGATCGCCCAGCCGGGCAATCAGGCGCTCCGCCTCATCCCAGTCTTCCGCATAGTCGGGCAGCACACCGCCGGGCACTGCGCCCATGACCAGACGTTCTACCGTCTCGACAAATTCCTCGTCAAGAGGTGCGGTACGCGCGTATTCCAAGGCATCGTTGCTACTCAAAAAAGAGACCGTCCACAGGACTGCTGGCGCTGGCATACAGCTTGCGCGGCATGCGTCCCGCCAAAAAAGCCTTGCGCCCCGCCTCCACCCCTAAACGCATCGCCTCGGCCATGAGAATGGGGTCTTTGGCAGCGGCAATGGCGGTATTCAACAACACGCCATCGCAACCCAGCTCCAGCGCCACCGCCACATCGGACGCCGTGCCCACACCGGCATCCACCAGAATCGGTACTGTCGCCTGCTCCAGAATGATGCGCAGATTGTAAGGATTACGAATACCCAGACCGGAACCGATGGGCGCCGCCAGTGGCATCACCGCCACACAGCCCATCTCCGCAAACGCCTTGCAGGCCACCGGATCATCCACACTGTAGACCATCACCTCAAAACCCTCGGCGATGAGGGTTTTGGCGGCCTCGTAGGTCTGCCGCATATCCGGGTACAGGGTCTGAGGGTCACCGATGACTTCCAGCTTGACCAGTTTCCAGTCACCCAGCTCCCGCGCCAGACGGCAGGTGCGCACCGCGTCCTCCGCTGTATAGCAACCCGCCGTGTTCGGCAAAATGGTAAAACGGTCCGCCGGCAAGAACTCCAGCAGATTGGCTTCGTCTTTATTTTGCCCCAGATTCACCCGGCGCAGTGCCACCGTAACAATCTCCGCACCGGCCGCATCGATGGCCGCCCGCGTCTCGGCAAAATCCTTATATTTTCCCGTACCCACCAGCAGGCGGGACTGGTACTCCCGCCCCGCAATCACCAAAGGATCTTTACGCATTGTGTTTATCTTTCGCCTCAAAAAAAGGGTTAGCGCAAGGCGCTCAGCCGCCACCTACCGCCTGGATGATCTCCAGGCGGTCACCAGCCGTCAGCATCACCGTGGCGTGCGTGCTGCGCGGTACAATTTCACCATTGCATTCAACGGCCACACGACGATCCGCCCAGCCGAACTCAGCCAGCAGCGCCAGCAGCGTCATCTGCTCCGGCACCTCACGGGCCACACCATTTACCAGAATTTGCATGGTAGCGATGCTAGAACCTCACCGGGGGAGCGTCAAGCAAATGCCATCCTGACACCCAGGATTCATCGCTTGATTGACTCCTCCACCCCCACTGATTAAAAAACCCAAAGTTCAGCATTTACGGTCAGTTATGCACCATTACCAATCTTTACATTTCAGTCAGTTAGCAGGATACCACCTTTACCGACATTCACCGATTTACCGCAAAGAGGTTAGCCCACAGCTAGCCCGGAAATCGCGCCAGTGGTTCGATCACAGGGTCCAAGTGGTTTTGGGATAACCAAAATATTTATTGACTTTCATATTCAAGTAATATTAATATTTGTTGAATATAATTTTGATAAGAAAATTATAGGTTTTATTATTTACTGCCATATTCGACTATGTCGCGACTGGTTTCATGCTTGGGCTGCCTGTAACGCAGGCTTAGGATCCTTACCATCACGACCTGAAGCGACTAGCGGCGGGATCGTAGCTTGGGTGTACACACGCAGGCGGAACTATAGCCATGGGCGGTTTGCTATGGTAATGCTTGTTGCGGACTGGCCGATGGTAAATCGAAAATGAACCGGTTGTATTACCGGGAGCGGGTGGGGCGGATAGCTTCGTCATACCCGTTACCGAGAGCGAGAAGCTTAAAGCGGCTATCGCCCGGACGTTCTACCCGGCAATGGCGTTGGTGTGCTCATCGAAGCTAGCCGACAGCCATTTATGGCAAAATAGGCTTTATAGATGAAAGGACTAGGTGCAACAACATGATTCCTATAACTATTACAACATTTCAAACCATCTCCAGCGTAATCTCAGGTGTGATTGTTGGTTTCTCCCTGGGGTTGATTGGAGGTGGGGGTTCCGTACTGGCCGTGCCACTTCTCGTATATTTCGTCGGTCTCTCTGAGCCGCACATAGCAATTGGAACAACGGCTCTCGCTGTTTCATTAACGGCACTGTACAGCCTATTCCATCATCATCGTGCGCGTAATGTCCGCTGGGGAACTGCGTTGCGCTTTGCCGGTGCAGGGATAGTAGGGGCGCTTGCTGGCTCGGAGTTGGGCAAGGCGGTAAGCGGGAAACATCTGCTGTTTCTCTTTGCCCTGCTTATGTTGTATGTGGGAGCGCGCATGTACCGCACTGAAACTCATCCATCATGTCCAGTCCCTGCAGAGAATCAAAAGCGCGTATATGCTTACGGTAGTGGTGTTGGGATGCTTTCAGGATTCTTCGGCATTGGGGGCGGGTTTCTAATCGTGCCCGCGCTCATGCGCTCTGCCCGCCTCCCTATCATCAACGCGATTGGATCCTCCCTGGTTGCAGTGTCGGCATTGGGAGCAACCACGGCGGCAAGTTATGCGTGGTCTGGGTTAGTTGATTGGCGGATTGCTGCTGAATACATAATAGGAGGAGTGGTAGGCGGATGGCTGGGTGTCATGCTTGCTAACCGGCTAGGTCAGAAGAAGGCTATTATGCGCTATGTCTTTGCGACGATCGTCATTGCTGTTGGGCTGTACATGCTGTGGAGGCAGTTTGCTGCCTTCTAACTGGCGATTAGCATCTGTTGAAACCCAGCTTACGAGGCGATCGATTGGTAGCCATGAATCAAATTTCTCCCGCTGAAGCATACCGGTTTTTCTGCGACAACCCGGAGGTAGTGTTCGTTGATGTACGCTGCGATATCGAATACCTATTCGTTGGCCATCCGGAGGGAGCCCTTTCCATTCCTTGGCGAAACGAACCCGACTGGGAGATTAATCCTGATTTTCTCAGCAAAGTCCGCGAGGCGGCATCCATCAATCGTCCGATTATATTAATTTGTAAGTCTGGCTGCCGATCAAAAGAGGCTGGGGCATTTTTAAAAGAACATGGCTTCACCGAGGTTTATAATGTGCTCCATGGTTTTGAGGGCGACCTGGATGGCAATTATCACCGAAGTAGCATAAACGGGTGGCGGCATGATGGGTTGCCTTGGCAACAATGCTAACGAATGCGGATAAAACCTCGTCGAAGGACGGGGTTTCCACATCGCAGAAGCATTGGCTTTTTTGCCTATTGAGGGATCAAATGCCAAGGCCGCTTTACCCCCCCCTTAGAAAAAGGGGATTTTTAGCCTAATGGCGCATTGATCGAAATGCGCGTCAAACCTTGCCGTTCAGGGCGGGGAAGGATAGCGCGGCGGTTGGGGCGGCTCGATGCCGTTCCAACCGCCCTTGCAGGGTGCAGCCCTAATCCGGTGTTT
>JAKAFG010000169.1 GCA_021818125.1 Pseudomonadota bacterium
CAGTCAATATCGCCAGAGTCTGGTGGGGATTCCGCAGCAGTCGGGCGTGTGGAATTCCATCGGCACGCTCTATCTGGAGCAGGGCGCCCTGCTCGGTCTCGATAAAACACAGAGGGATCGGCAGGCTTTGCTGGCCTGGCGTAAGGGGCTGGCGATCAATCCCGAAAGTGTCAGCCTGCGCAACAAAATCGCCCAACTGGCCTATGTGGATCAGGGGCACGTCGGGGAGGGTATAGCCTTTTTGTCTGCCGGGTTACAGCGGCCACTCTTTCCTTACCCGCGCAGTGATCTGCAGATGGAGATCGCCCTGACCCAATGGCGGGCGGGCGACAAGCATGCAGCGGAGGTCACCTTATTGCGGCTGCTACGAGAGAATCAGGCCTACACCCCGGCTGTTTCCTGGCTGCAATCCATCCATCGCCAGACCGCGAATGGGGCGGTAATATCGCACTGAGTATGGATACCCCGGCCAGCATCTTTCATGCTCGTGGCGTTCGCGGCGTTGTTACCGCGAACAGCCGGGGGTGCTCACTCTGCCTTTTGAAGGCGGCAGGGGGGGCCGCATCGGTGCGGATAGAGCCTGCGTTTTGTAATCTGTTGCGGTCGGTGCGCACCGACCCGGCCTTGCCTTCCCATAAGGATGACCGGGGAACAATGCTGAGGAACTGCGCATGCCACCGGAACGACTAAGTCTGCAACACATTTTGCCGCGCTGGCGGGCGATACTGCTCCTCGTCGCGATTTTTCTGGGACTGGTGGTGGTGCTGGCGCGAGATGCGGAACTGCAATGGTGGCGGACCCATGATTTGCGTGCCCAGGGGCGTATGCGTTATTTGCAGACGCGGCCTTTGCCCGCCGATCGGGGCGTGATTTATGGCAGCAACGGCGATGCGCTGGCGGTAAATGTACCTGCGGTGACTATCTGGACGGACCCTCGCGTTTTTGACAAGCACCGTAAAGACTGGGGCAAGGTGGCGCAAGCTCTGGACATCAGCCCGGAAGCACTGGCGGCGCGGGTGCAGTCGGGCGGGTCGGGCTTCGCCTACATCCTGCGTCAGGTGCAGCCACAATTGGGCACCGCACTGGATGCCCTGCATGTGCCTGGTATCTATGTGCAAAAAACCAGCCGCACCTATTATCCTCTTGGTGCAATAACCACACCGCTGCTGGGCCTTGTGCATCTGGATCATCAGGGCGCCGCCGGGCTGGAGATGGGTTACAACCAATGGTTATCGGGCAAGGCGGGCCGTGAAAAGGTGCTGGTGGATGGGCAGGGCGAAGTGCTTCATGTGCTGGGCGCACGGCAGACGCCCGTGCCCGGCCACGACCTGCATTTGACCATCAATCCGCAGATCCAGTATTGGGCTTATATGACCCTGCTGGCAGCGCAAAAGCATTTTGGGGCTACAGAGGGCTCGGCGGTGGTAATGGATGTGCAGACCGGGCAGATTCTCGCCATGGCGAGCGTACCCTCCTGTAATCCCAATGCGCGCGACGGTTGCGGCAACCCTTCTGATTATGTGAATAATGCCGTGCACCAGGCCTTCGAGCCCGGTTCGGTGATGAAGCCGTTTATGGTGGCCGCAGCCCTCGAAACGGGCAGCATCCAGCCGGACCAGAAGTTCAATGTCGCCCACTGCCTGCCCGTGGGCGGTTTCTGTATCCGCGACGATGTGGTACACCATAAACTGAACGTGGCGCATATCCTCAAGTACTCCAGCGACATCGGTGCGGCTAAAATAGCCTTGCGGACGCCCGCACAGGCTATTTATGACATGTACCGGGCGGCAGGTTACGGCACGGAGCCAAACCTGGGTTTTGCGGGTGGGACAGGCGGTGTACTCCCCCCGCCCCAGACCTGGGACAAGGCCCGCCATGCCACCATTGCACTGGGCTACGGCGTGTCGGTGACGACTTTGCAATTGGCGGAAGGTTATGCCGCTATCGCCAATGGGGGCTATCACGTGGCGCCAACGCTCATTGCCGGACAACCAGTGCAGCGTGTGCGTATTATGCCTGCTGGTATCGCCGCCCACCTGCGGCACTGGCTGGAAGGGGTGTGCGCGGCCAATGGCACGGGCATCCTCGCCGCGATTCCCGGCTATGCGGTGGCGGGCAAGACGGGTACCGCCAACATGGCCAACGGCAAGGACGGCTTTTTGAAGAACAAGACTAATGCCACTTTTGTAGGCTTTGCGCCAGGTTTTGCGCCGAAGCTGGTCATGGCGGTAACCATGCGCGGGAGTACCCGCTACTGGAACTTCGGTGGCGTGGAGTCGGCGCCCGTGTTCCGCGTGACCATGCGCCATGCCCTCGAAGGGCTGAACATTGCACCACGCTGGTGCGGAGGCAAGGCCTGTGCCTCCAAGGATGATCATATTACGACCACCCAGGCAGAAATCTGGGCGGAAGGAGGCGGCAAGTGAGCAGACTGGACAAATGGGTTGCCGGGACCCTTACCGCGGGCATCGCGGCGATCCTGCTGGGGGTGCTGGCGACGGCGGTATTTACCCGTATTCCTGTGGCGCACATTTATGTGAATGCGGCCGGGGCGCGCGCCATTATTATCGGCGGGCATCAGGCAGTGGCCGCTCCTGACTGGCCGGGGACCTATCTGGTGACCCCGCGCTTCGCCGATACGGCCTTCTGGCCCAGTGCGACCCTGGACTTCAAAAGCGGGGCCCCGGTGACTCTGCCGCGCAAGGATATTGTGCTTTGGGTGTACCGTGGCTGAGCCGCGCGACTGGTTGCAGTGGCTGCCCGAACTGATCAAAGGCACGGGTATGGTGCTGCTCGTGCTACTGGCAGTGCTGATGCTGCTGGCTGTGGATGGTCTGCTGCTGATTCCGGGGCTGATTATCGCTTATGAGCTGACTGCGATAGCCTGGCAATGGCAGGGTTTTATCCCTGACCCGCAGGTACCGCCCGGACCCTGGATGAGCATGGCCGTGGGTCTGATCGCCACCCTGGTTCCGGCCATTATTGACGGTGTGGTGCTGCATTTTTTGCTGCACGACAAGGAGCGGGGCACACCGAAGTCTTCTTCCTAGGACTCTGCAGTCTGGGCCGCCGCCTTTTCTTCCAGCGCCTCCCAGCGCCCATAAGCTTTTGTTAAAGACGCACTGATGACATCGGCGCGGGCCTGCACCTCGCGCAGCCGCTCCGGGTTCTGGTAGGTTTCGGGCAGGGCCAACGTGGCGGCGATTTCACCCTCTTCTTTCTCCAGCACCTCGATCTGCACGGGCAGGGTGGCGAGTTCCTGAGTTTCCTTGTAGCTCATGGCGGATTTTTTGCCTTTGCCGCCATCGCGTTTGCCAGAACCCTTGCCGCCGCCACTCTCTGCCGGCTTTGCTAAACGCCGGGACTCCGTCTGCCAGCGCAGCCAGTCCTCGTAGCCGCCCGCATTCTGGCTGATCTGCCCGTCCTCCCCGAAGGCGATCACCTGGGTGACCACGTTATCGAGAAAGTCCCGGTCATGGGAGACCAGAAAGAGCGTGCCGGTGTAACTCTGTAAACGCTCTTCCAGAATCTCCAGTGTCTCCAGATCCAGATCGTTGGTGGGTTCGTCCAGCACCAGAATATTGGCGGGGCGGGCAAAGAGGCGGGCCAACAGCAAACGTGCGCGCTCGCCGCCGGAAAGTGCCTTGATCAACCCCCGCGCACGGCTGGGCGGGAAGAGGAAATCCTGCAGATAGCTCAGCACATGACGGCGTTCGCCATTGATTTCGATAAAATCATTCCCGTCCGCGATGGCGTCCAACACCCTGCTCTCGGGGTCGAGGGTGGCGCGCATCTGGTCGAAGTAGGCGACCTCCTGTTTGGTGCCGCGGCGGATGGTACCCTCTTGTGGCTCCAGTTCACCGAGGATCAGGCGCAGCAGCGTCGTCTTGCCCGCCCCATTGGGGCCGATAATGCCAACCCTGTCGCCGCGTTCAATACGCGTGGAAAAATCGCGGATGACCGGACGCCCTTCATAGGCAAAAGAAACGTGATCCAGCTCGGCAATGAGTGCGCCGGAACGATCCGCCGTGCTGATTTGCAGGGTGGCCTGCCCCTGCTGCTGGCGACGGCTGGCGCGCTCCTCACGCAGCCCCTCCAGACGGCGCAGGCGGCCCTGGTTGCGCTTGGCACGGGCCTTGACCCCCTGGCGCAGCCAGGCCTCCTCTTCTGCCAGTTGCCCTTCCAGACGGCTATCGGCCGCCGCCTCAGCGGCGAGGACTTCGGCCTTGCGGCTTTGATAAGCCGCAAAAGTGCCGGGAAAACTGCGCAGTGTCCCGCGATCCAGTTCGATGATGCGGGTCGCCAGCCGGTCGAGAAAACGTCGGTCGTGGGTGACGAAGACCAGCGTGCCGCGATGGCGCAGCAGGGATTGCTCCAGCGCCAGGATCGCGGGCAGATCGAGATGGTTGGTGGGTTCGTCGAGAAAGAGCAGGTCCGGCTCGGCGACGAGGGTGGCGGCAATGGCCACCCGCTTGCGCTGGCCGCCGGAAAGGGCGCTGACCATACCTTCAGTGGGCAGCCCCAGGCTGTCGCGCAGGGCCTCTGCCTTATAGTCGATCTGCCAGGCATCGTGATGGTCGGCGAGGGCATGGGCGTGGGCGTCGTCCGCATCGGCATTCTGCAAGTGCCGCCAGGCCGGATGCCCGGATTTGATGGCGGTGAGCAGGTCGTGCTCTCCGGCCAGCTCCGGCTCCTGCGCCAGGTAGGCGCGGCGCACACCGGGTGCCACCCACAGCGTCCCCGCATCTAAGGGACAGAGGCCCGCCAGCACTTGCAATAAGG
>JAKAFG010000007.1 GCA_021818125.1 Pseudomonadota bacterium
ACTCCCTGGCGGTGGCGGGGAAAATTCGCGTGGCCTGCGTCGGAGACAGTATTACTTACGGCGCCGGAGTTCCGCAGCGGCATACCCAAGGATGGCCGGGGGAATTACAGCAATTGTTGGGAACCGACTATCAGGTTGCGAACTTCGGTCACAGCGGGGCTACCATGCTGAAGAATGGCGGTCTTCCTTATTGGAAAACACCGGAATATCAAGCCGCCACAAGCTTTAATCCCAATATTGTTATCATCATGTTGGGCACCAATGATGCCAACACCCAAAATTGGCCAAAATTTGGTTCCCAGTTCACCGCGAATGCGGAAGAGATGATTCGGCATTTCGCACAACTCAAGGCACATCCCAAGATTTATATTTGTACGCCACCGCCGATAATTCACTCGAATTACGGTATCAGCGAGGCCATGTTGATCCGTGGCCCCATCCCGGATATTTATGCGGCGGGCCACGCCATGAACGTTCCGGTCATTCCGGTTTATGCAGAATTGCGACGATTTTTCAAGACCCACGGGGCTGATGTGTATTACCAGGCGGATGGCGTACATCCAAACGCCGCCGGCCAGAAACAGATCGCTCAATTGATATTCCAGTTTCTGCGATAACTCACCACTAGAATATATCGAATGGGATCGTCTGGTTAACTTGGTTATTTTCCATCGTATCCCGCCGGTTGACGACCATCTTAGGCACAGGCACCTGTTCCATAAAAAACCCCGCCACTCAGCGGGGAGGAGGGTACACCATGAGAACGCAGAGTCTGCTGTCTCTCTCCTAGAACAGATAAGTCAGCATCACCCGATTATAGATAAAAGATTGATTTCCTGGATTCAGTCCAATACCACCGTTGGATATCTCCACACGATCACGTATAGACAGGCCTTTTAGATCTTTGAAATCCGCGCCTGGGAAGTAGGTTAGATCCAGGTAGGCGTCATTACTGTTCCCAAAATAGTAAGTATGGTATTCCGCGAATGCGGCCAACAGCAGAAACTCCTTGTTAAAATGCTGCGCTACCTTCACTTTCCAGGCATTCCCTGGCCCCGTTTCCACCAATCCGCGGATCATGGAGGTCGTGTACAATGGGTCCGTCGCATAACCTATGGTGTATGGCGAGACGATTGCGCCATGACCATATGCCGCTGCCCCATGCGGGTTTATAGCGTTATAGGCAAAGCTCAGGGTTCCGGCACCAATGCCGGTCTGATAGTGTACGCCACCAATGAGTCCGTAGGCCGTTGCGTTTACGTTCCCTAGCAAGGAGTGACTATCGTACTCACGCACAAACTGCCCACCGACAAATGGGTTGAAACCGGTGCCCGTTTTGAGGGTATAGTTGGCATCGCCATAGAACATGTTGGCGAACTGATAGAAATCATAGTACCAGAGTTGCACCTTGGCACCCATCAACGCATAGGATGAGCCGAAGGCCAAAGCCCCGCTCGTCTGTGGGGCCGTCGAGGGTATATTGCCGAATGCGCCGCCAATAGATCCACCATAGCCATCACCGTAAAGGTTGTCCCCACTGAAAGTCGCTGGATAATATAGGTTGTCCTTGTAGTAATCGGCGGACGTCCGGCTCTTCCAGCGGAAGATTCGCATGCCATACAAGTTCAGGTCCTTGATCGGCGTGACCTTAGCGAAAACACCCTGGTAGGTTGCGGGCAAAATGCGGGAGTCGGAGGCGTTCATCCAGGGCGTGTTGATGACCTGGTTTCCGACACGAACCAGCAGTCTTTTAGGAATGGCGTACTGCAGATAGGCCTGTCCTAGAGCATTGATGGACTGACGGGGACCCATGAGGGTGAGATCCGTATAGGGATAGGCAGGAGCGCCATTAAGGTTGTTTACGCCTAGATCGTTGGCCGTATAGAAGCTGACACCAACACCAAAACCTCCCAGAAAAGGAGCGGTTTTGATGTTCAGGATACCAGCCAACCCGAAGAAATTGGCGTTAGGTACGTTGGGATCGCCAAAAAGTCGGCTGAAGTAGTCGGAACGAATCTGCCCGTCGATTTTGCTCGCCGCAAAGAATTGACTCAGGGTTTCCGCCTGCGCTACCGTTCCGGCCAGCGCCAGCGCCATGGCTACTGTGCCTATCGCGAATCTGGTTTTCTTCATTGTTCACCTCCTTATATTCCAAAAAGCCGACCAAATCATAACAGCATCAAGATCTCCGCGAGCCTTCGCAACATGGAGACAGTCAATACATGAACCGAGTAAATCGCACCTAAGGACCTATATGTATAGTACTCTCCAAATTAGCACAAACTTGCGATATTGCAAGGTCGGATAATAGTTCATCCAAACATTAAGTGTGCCAGACTATGCTGTAGAGCTATTCGCCAATGGGGCGCGTAATTATTGACTCGCACAAAAAGCCATCATGAACTGCGTTGTTATGATAATATTATTAAGGGCCTAATATCTGATTTGCATTGTGGCGATTTATGCGCTATTTACAAAAACAGTGGCAATAAACCACTATCTGACCATGTCTAAGGAGGATTGAGAATGCTAGGCTTTGACAACCTATTAACCCGCAGGGAAGCAATGCAACGTGCGATACTGGGTGCAGGTGTGGTAGCGGTGGGTGCTATGGGCGCCAGCGCAAGCGCCATGGCTGCGGGGATGAGCGGAAACCCAGGCAACTTGCTACCGAGCGGATCTGGTACCCTTCAGGAATTGAGCAACCGACTGGCAACAGCCCCAAGGCGCCGAGATTTTAAGAGCGTCCCGATGATTCTCACTGACCCGGACCAATGGGACAGCGAGGCGCTGAACGAGGTGCTTCACTATGCAGGCGGTCCTAAACAGGTTTGGGATAACACCGCCTTGAAAAGCCCGTGGCTCAATCTCATGCGTAATGCCATGAACTGCCAGATATGGTCTTTCAAACATGCTGATTTCCTCTGCGTGTCTGCCACTCACGGAACGGCGCACTTTGCCCTGTACGATGATTACATCTGGAGCAAGTATCTCTCTACGCTCACCAAAGGGAAATGGAAAAGCAACGTATGGCTGAAAGAGCCCCCCGCTTCCACAGCCAATCCCACTGACTTTGAGGATTCAAAGGGCGTGTTTTCGCCGCATGACAACAGCATAGCGGTGCTGCAGCGGCGCGGCGCAGTCTTTCTGGCCTGTCACAACGAAGTCTGGGAACTCACCATGGGTCTCCTCAAAAAGGGCATCAACCCGGACCATCTCGCCCACGAGCAAATAGCGGCGGAATTCACCAACCACCTCATTCCCGGCGTGATCCTGACACCGGGCATCGTGGGTACATTGCCGGAATTGGAACTGGCTGGATTCCAGTACGCGAAATAAATTCAGTTACTCACACGGAACGCCGCCCACCTCGCCCACTGACCGTCAGCTAACAGCTTGATCATCATAAAGCCCATGGCGAGTCGGCATAACAGGTGAGGTGGACCGCGCCTATCCGAATTCAGGTCCAACAGGAGGTTTCATGGCAACTACAATGTCAAACACTGCCCCACAAGACTCGGGCAATCGCAGCTGGCGACTCGTCGCCATCGCCCTGCTCGCGGTTCGCTTCGTTCAGGGGTGGATTTACTGGGGCGGTGGCACCAGACGCTTCATCTATGGTCCGCAAAAACTGGATGTACACGGCCATTGGATGGCCTACAAGTTCCAGACGGCCATGCCCGGCGCATTGCTCGGCACAGACCGTCTGGTGGCTTTTCTATTGCATCATTTCACCCTGCTCTACGCCGGAGTGATCATCTTCAGCGCCGTCGAGATGATTGCCGGTTTCATGCTCATCATCGGTCTCTACACCCGTTTGGCGGCGGTGGCCACCATCGGCCTGTCTTTCGTGCTGATGCTGCTCTTCGGCTGGCAGGGCGCCACCTGTATCGACGAATGGACCATGGCGTCCTCCAATTTTGCCATGGGCATCACTCTGGTGTTGGCAGGATCCGGGGCCTACTCGGTGGACAACTGGCTCTTGGCGCGCAAGCCGAGCCTGGCCAATAGCGGCCTGTTCCGCTGGCTGGGAGGTAGCCTGCCTCTGCCCTTGAGCGATGGCGCATTCAAAAAACTAGCACTGGGTTTGTTTTGGATCGCGGTGGTCTTCATCGTTGCCACCTACAGTTATTACCGCGGTTCGGTCATTACTCCTTTCCATGGTGGCCCGGTAAGCCCAGCCAAGCACCACTGGAAATTAGATCATGGCGTCCTACAGAACGATGGCAGCATAAAATTCCATGCCTATGTCAACGCTGGCGTGGCCGCGGAACCATCCAATGTGCTCGAAGCTGTGCTGGTGGACAGTAAAACTGGAAAAGTGGTGGAGAGGTGGGATAGCGCTGCTCTATCTTCCTTGCCAAAAAGCGCTTTTGTGAATGATTTTGCTTACCAGCAAATTCACACCGGGAAATTCGGGATCACCGGACCTGTCGGTGCGCAAGCCATGATCCATCTCCCTCCAACAACTCAGAATATGGCACCATTGCCGCAGAGCGCCTACATCTTGCAACTTGAATCGGTGAATGGGCATATCTGGAGGGTGGACCTGCAGTACTAGCTAGCAGCCTGACAGGAAAAGCCGGAATTTTTCAAAAACCGGCGATAACAATACATCGCGGTAAGGATACCCACTGGGTACCCCCGCACAGAGCCCGGCGGGCGCAATTCGCGCACCGGGCTCCCACCTTGGGTGTTTGGCGGCAACCCTTTGGTTTGGCCACGGATGAAGGATGCGTGGCGCTGGTAACCACGCGGCAGCAATCTGCCTCCTCACATCGGGTGTTACCCGGCACAGCAGGAAAGCTGGCTCACATCTTTATTAAAAGTCTGCGCTACGAGCTTGAGCCCTTCTACCATGGTCAGATAGGGAAAGAGTTGATCGGCCAGTTCCTGCACCGTCATATTCTGGTGCAAAGCCAGCGCCGCAGCCTGAATGACTTCGCCAGCCTGGCTGGCCACCGCCTGTACGCCGAGCAGCCGCCCGGTTCCGGCTTCTGCCACCATTTTGATAAAGCCGCGCGTCTCGAAGTTGGCCAGCGCGCGGGGGACATTATTCAGCGTCAGCAGGCGACTCTCCGGGGTCAGGCCATTGGCCCGCGCTTGCGCCTCCGTGAGTCCGACAGTAGCCACTTGCGGATCGGTAAAGATCACTGCGGGCATACTGCGCAGGTCGAGGGTCGCCTGGCCTCCGGTCATATTGAGGGCAGCACGGGTGCCGGCGGCGGCTGCGACATACACAAACTGCGGTCGATCCGTGCAGTCTCCCGCCGCGAAGATCTGCGCCTGCGTGGTATGCAGTTGCGCATCAATGCGGATGGCGCCGTGGCAATCGGTTTCCACGCCCACGGCCTTCAGTGCGAGGGCATCGGTATTAGGCTGACGACCGACAGCGATTAGCAGGCGCTGGGTTTGCAACTTCTGCTCGCCCAGATTCAGCGTAAATTCGCTCGTCTCGTAAGAAACTGCAGTCACCTCCGTATGCTCCAGCACCATGATGCCCTCCTCGCGAAAAATCTCTGTCAGCGTCCGACCTATTTCCGGATCTTCGCGGGAAAGCAACATATGACGCGCCAGAATCGTAACCCGACTGCCGAGGCGGGCGAAGGCCTGCGCCAATTCCAGAGCGACCACCGACGCACCGATGACGGCTAGGCTGGCCGGAATCTGCGGGCTTTCCAGCGCCTCGGTGGAAGTCCAGAAGGGGGTTCCGGCCAAACCGGGAATGGGTGGGATGGTAGGCCGCGCGCCGCTGGCGATCAGGCAACGATCGAAAGCCAGTAGTTGGGTATTGCCATCTGGCAACTGTACCTGGAGATGCTGCGTGTCCAGAAATCGGGCGCTGCCGCGCAGCAGGGTGATCTCCGGATGCTCTGCCAACAGGTTTTCATATTTGGCGTGGCGCAATGCATCGACCCGTGCCTGCTGCTGTTGCAGCAGGATATCCCGCCGGATCGTGGGCGTGCCGGCATCAATGCCGGCGTCGAAGGGGCTATGACGACGAGCATGGGCGATTTCTGCAGCGCGAATCATGATCTTGGACGGCACGCAACCCACATTCACGCAGGTACCACCCACCGTGCCGTGTTCGATGAGGGTAACCCGTGCACCCCGTTCCACGGCTTTGAGGGCTGCCGCCATGGCTGCACTCCCACTGCCAATTATGGCAATGTGCAGATCCGCGCTACCCGTCGAACCGGTGACCGCCGGGGCCTTAAAATTATCTTCAGCCATCGGCACGGCATCATAACCCGCTTGCCGGACTGCAGCGACGAGCGCGCTGACATTCACCGTATCGGCAGCGACTTTGGCAACCCCTTCCGGATAAGAGACCTGCACCGCAGCCACTCCGGGTACCTGGGACAGTGCCTTGTGCACATGTACGGCGCAACCGTCACAGGTCATACCCGTAATCTTGAAGGTTTGCATGTTCATTTTCCCGTGTGTCTTGCCTTAGTGGCCGCCGGTGCGTGTGGATTGGGCCACCACATGGGCGGGATAGCCTGCATCCCTGGTCGCCTTCAATAAGGAGGTGACCTGCGTTTTTTGGTCATTGTAATGGACGATCACTTCTTTATTGGCGGGCTCAACCCGCACCTTCTCCACACCGGGCACTCGCGATAACGCCATATGAACGGTAATGGGACAAGCACCGCAGATCATTCCGGGCACGGCGAGCGTCGCCACCTCGGTACCCGCCCAGGCAGAGGAGGTAAAAAGCAGGGTAAAGGCAAGTGTTGCGGTCCATGTTTTCATGTTCTTCTCCAATCTCAATAAAAAAGCGGGACAACATAGGGAAACAGCAATGCCATCAGAATCAACACAGCCACGATCCAGAAGATCACGCGATAAGTGCGCTGAACCGTCGGGATCGCGCAGACTTCTCCAGGAATACAGGTGGTCGTCGGCCGAAAAATGCGGCGGTAGGCAAGGAACAGGAACACCAGAGCAATGACGATGAATATCGGGCGGTAGGGTTCGAGAACCGTGAGATCACCAATCCATGCCCCGCTCACGCCCAGCATCACCAAAAGCAGCGGTCCCAGGCAGCAGGTGGAAGCGAGTATAGCGGCAAGGCCACCGGCAAAAAGTGTCGTGAATTTTGTGCCGCGATCCGACATGAAGCACTCCTGGTCAACATGATACTGAAGCGCTAAACTTATCTCCGTAGCAAGGTACGGAGTCAAGCATCATGCCGACCGAAGCAAAAAAGCCATTATCCATTGGTGCCTTGGCCCGCAAGGCTGGCGTCAGCGTCGAAACCATCCGTTATTACCAGCGTCAGGGATTAATGCGTGCACCGGAAAAGCCCCATGGACAAATCCGACACTATGATCAGCAGGACGTGAATCGGATCCGCTTTATCAAGTCGGCGCAAGGATTAGGATTTTCCCTGAAGGAAGTCAGCGAATTACTGCGTCTGGCAGATGGCACGCACTGCGCTGAAGCCAGCCAAATGGCCGAGCACAAGCTCCAGGATGTACGCCAAAAACTGGAGGATCTCACCCACATGGAAGCGGCATTGGATCACCTCGTCAGCGCCTGCCGTGATCCTGATAAGCGGGTCGCTTGTCCTCTGATCGTCGCACTGGAATCCGGTGGCGCTTAGTGCTCCCCGCTCAATGTATACCGCGCGTAAAACCGATGGCCACCATGATCAGCATGATCACGATGTAGGTACGCAAGCCCCAGAAGGCTATCTGAATACCTCCCCGAATCGGCGCACGGGTCAGTGGCTTGGGTTCCTGATGGATATCCTCTTCCAGAAACGCGAGAAATTCCGGGGTCGCTTCGGAACGAAAGTCTTCTTTGGAATGCATACAAAACTCCTCAGGCGGATGGGAAGACGACGGTATAGCCATAAACGGCATTGGCCAGGATGAGGAAACCAACGATGGTGAAAGCTGAATAATTTTGCCA
The DNA here is from genome assembly GCA_021818125.1 of Pseudomonadota bacterium. Lineage (GTDB taxonomy): Bacteria > Pseudomonadota > Gammaproteobacteria > Acidithiobacillales > Acidithiobacillaceae > Acidithiobacillus. The sequence continues at coordinate 7,921 of JAKAFG010000007.1, forward strand.
GCGCCGATTCACATAGCTCCCCATGATCTCGCGATCATTCAGCAGCATGAGCAAAAACAACATCGCCGCCGGCATGAATATGGAAGCGATCACCTGCACAGTCAGGTTCAAAAAACCCAGGGGGATGTGGGGAATCAGCACCACCAGAGCGGCCATTCCGGCGCTCAGAATGCCGGACAGATAAAAGGGCAAGGCCCGTTGCGGCCTAAGGTTCAGACTCCGGGGAAGCTTGAGTGCCTCGCCCACCGCCCAGGAAGTGCTTGCCGTAATGGCAATAGCCGCAATCAGCCCGGACTCGACGAGGCCCAGAGCGAACAGCGCGGTTCCGACACTGCCGAGGCTACTCTGTCGTAACAGATGGAGGATCGCCTGTATGTCAAACTGGGCGGCATTGAGGTGCCCATACGCCAGGGTACCCGTCAAGATGACGATGGCAATGGCGATGATCCCCATGGAAAGGCTTCCGAAGGCGGTATCGGCTTGGCCGCTGGGGATGTCATTGACCGTCAGGCCCTTATCAACGACGGAGGATTGCTGAAAAAAGAGCATCCACGGAGCGATCGTCGTTCCGAGGTTGGCGAGTATGACATAGGTGAAGGCGCCTACCGCAGTCCCCACTGGAATGTGCCAGTTGCCCAATGCAGCAATAACCTGGCCCCAGTCCGGGTGCGCCGCGATAGCCAGGGGCACAAAAACGATATTGCCCGCGGCGATCCACAACGCCAGCCGCTCCCAGGTGTGGTAATGCAAAAAAATCATGGTCACCGCGACAAATATCCAGGCCAGCGTGACCGAAAGGACCGGCGGCACGGAGAACACGCTCATGCCCACACGGATGCCGATAAACTCCGTCACCAGCGTCAGAACGTTCGCCACCGTCAGATCCAGCAGGGAAAACACCCCCCAAAAAGCACCATAACGCCCCCAGATCATCTCGGCATGCCCCCGATGGGTCACCGCGCCAAGACGTACGGTCATCTCCTGTACCACATAGGCTACCGGGATCATGAGCAACAGGAAGGGAATAAAAAAACCGATACCGTACATCGCCCCAGTCTGGGCGTAGGTGATGACGCCGCCGGCATCGTTGTCAGCGATCATCACCAGAATGCCTGGCCCGATCAGACTCAGAAACAGCAGTAGTCGCCGCCACCAAGAGGGGTGATGGCGGAGCTGATAAATCCGCCAGCGATCCTTGATGCGCTCCCGCACCTCCTCGGGTAATTGCTGCAACACATCCGCCTCGCTGGGCGTTGCGTGATGTTCGGGTGCAGTCGACATCAATCCCCTCCTGAATAGCATGCGAAAGAAGCCACAATCAACCCATCCGATCTTGCCGCAGCAAGACCAGTCTTCAACCTAATGGACAAGATAAAGTTCACCCCACCCAAGGACGGGGCGGTGGTGCAAGCATTACTTGACCAATCCGCCCTGCATCCAGAGCCTTGAGTCGCCCCCGAGGGGCCTACGACGGTGACTGTCCAGGCCGTCGCCTCCTGCACAAAATAAATGGCCCTTTTGTAAGCTGGCACAGCCGGTCAGGTCAAGCGAAATATCGCCCGCTCTGACGCAGCGGACTTTTCACATCCAACTGCTTTCCATCAACGTTTCGTTTTCTGGAAAGCTTCCAGCAATCCGTCCTCAAACGCTTTTTGCGCCTGATTCACCTCTTCCCAGTCTCCGGTAACGGGGATCTTCAACAACGCCGCGATAGCGCGATGGACCTCCCGATGAAGTCCAAACAAAGGAGAATCTTCAGCAAGACCCAGACGCCGCATATATTCATCCATGACACAACAGGAAGCATCCGCCAGTTCATCGCTATCGAGCAGCTTCGGATTATCGAGGATCACCTTTTTCAAAGCCCCCTGGTCGGATATCTGTTTGGCATAGAGCCCGAGCAAGCTGGTCGGATGCTGCCGATGACAGTACGGATGCCGGGCGAGAAACTCCCGCAATTGCGCCGCAGACATCGGCTTGGCGATGGCATAGCCTTGCAGTAAATTGATACCCATGACCGAGATCGCATCAAGGATGTCATCCGTTTCGACCCCTTCCACCACCAGGTCCACCCCCAGGCCGACCGCCAGATCCCGGATGGAAGCGATAAAATACAAATCCTGGGGCCGCTCCTCCAGGGAGCGGATGAAGCCCTGATCGAGCTTGATCTCATCAATGGGCAAGTCCTTAAGGCGCAACAGTGAGGAATAAGCACTGCCCACATCGTCCAGAGCGAGACGAACACCCAGTTCCTTGATGCCGTGCAGAACGGACAACGCGATATTACGCTCCAGGAAATCGCTGCCCTCCAGGATTTCCACCGTGATCCGGGAAGGATCGATGCCACTGGCTCCAATAACGCCTGCCAGACAGGGAACGCAGCGGTCGTGGAAGGACTCCGGGGCCACGTTAAAGGATACCCAGAGCGACCATCCCAGGGCATCCAGCTCGGCCAGATCTGCCAATGCCTGGGTAAGGACCATCCTGCTGAGATCGGTAGTGTCCTCGGCCGTGATCAGCGGCAGGAACTCCCCCGGATAAAGGATCCGCCCATCCTCGTCCCGCAGCCGCGCCAAGGCCTCGACACCCACGATCTGGTGGGAGTGGGTGTCGAGGATGGGCTGGTAATGGACGAGCAGGCCACCTTCCCGCAACTGTTTTTGGACGGCGTTCCGCCGCAGCGGCACTGATTCCCCGTAGAGGGTCCAGAAATGCAAGCGATCCGTCTTGTGGCTTTTACTCTGATAGAGCGACTGATCGGCGTAGCGGAGAAGCGCGCCCGGATTATTGGTATCCTCGAAAGGATAGATGGACATCCCGGCACTGAGATCGATCCCTGCCTTGTTTCCATCGGGAAGATCGATGGGTTGTCGGATCATCTCCCCGACCTTCTCCAGGGCGATGTTGATCTCCTCCATGGAGGAGCAGTCTTCCAGGAGCAAAACAAACTCATCGCCGCCCAGACGGGCCACAAAGTCCGTGCGGCGTACACCCTCCCGCAAACGCTGACCGATGGTCTGCAAGACCAGATCCCCGGCTTCGTGGCCATAGGTGTCGTTAATGAGCTTGAAGCCGTCGAGATCCATCATGACGACACCTAAAAGGTATTCATGGCGATCGGCGCGGGCCATGGCCTTTTCCAGTTCCGCATCCAGAGCGCGGCGATTGGGCAGACCGGTGAGCGTATCGAGGAGGACTTGCTGTGTCAGTTCATCCATCAGCCGATGACGCTCCGTCACGTCCACACAGGTCCAGAGGATACGTTTCACGCCATCCGGTTCGTCCAGTCGTTGGCCGGAAATATCCATGTAGATGATTCCTCCATCCACGCGGCGGTAGGGCACATCCCTGAGTGTTCCGTGCCCCTCTTTCAGAACGGTTTGCGCAAATGCACTCACCCACGCATAAGTTTCTTCTTCTGAAAAAAACTCTCGTATCGGGTGGCCTACTACATCCTCCATAGAAGAGGCCTCGAATATCTCCAGCATCCGTGCATTGACCCGTTCGATAATCCGTTCCGGATAGCGCATCACGTTGATACCAGAAGTTTGTGCATTCAGCAGCAACTCATTGAAGGCATTGGCTTCTCGTTCCTTGCGCAGGATATCCAGACGATCCAGTCCATAGCCCACGTCTTTGGCTAAATCTTCGAGAATCTTTTGGAGATCAGCGTCAAAAATATTTTCTTCGCTGTGGTATACCGCCAAGACAGCCCACAGATTATCGCCTCGGTAAATAGGTAGCGATGCATTCGCTCCCATCCCAAAGGCCTGAGCGCGTTGCGTCCAGGGATTCATGCGAGGGTTTTTGGTGAATGACGCATTGTAAACCGGCTTTTGATCGCGCCAGGACTGACCTACGGGGCCTTGTCCCTCGGCGATTTCTGCGGACGTGGATATGCGGATACCCCCCAGGTAGTCCACCGCCCCGGCGGCGGCAACACTTTGAAAAACACCACTTTCATCGGGCTGACCAATCCACGCCAGCCGCATATTACTGTGCCGGACGGCCAGTGCGCAGAGGGATCGCAGCAGATCCGCCTCGTTCTCTATCCGGGCGATGGCTTCATTGGCACTGGAAAGAAGCACGTTGAAATGAGTGAGTTGCTGTAGTTGCTGGTGATGCCTGGATTGCGTGAGCGCTGCACTTACTGATTGAACCATCTGGGCGAGGAGATTTTGCAGGGCGGGAGTAAAGTGGTGCCGGGTATCACTTTCGATCACGAATATGGCAAAGGGATCCGGGTCATCGCACACGAAGACCGGATAGGCCATAACGTTACGCACGCGCCACAGCGCAGGGAGCGACTTCTGGATGTTCGCCATCGCCGGATGCTGTTGAGGATCTATCGGCCCCAAAGGGGTTTTCTCACGGAAACAGCGTGCAGGGAGCAGATTACCATAGGGAAGATGTGTGGGATCCGTCGAAATCCTCATCTGTGCCAAGGACTTCTGCAGGTCAGGATCATCGGCCCGAGCAGCGGTGATGCGCATCCACTCCTCATTGGCCTCGGGAAGGACCACATAGGCGCCGATGGCTTTGTTCCTTTCGACGATGGTGTCCACCATCAGCCGATATATCTCCTCTGGGTCCTGGAGATTGATGAGTGCTTGTTGAATATGGAGCGCCGCCTCCTGGTATTCATGCAGTTGGCGGATACGGGCATGGGCGATTTGGGTGGCAATATCCGTGGCTGCGACGATCAGGAGCAGAAAGAAGGTGAGCAGCAGATAAAGCCATTCCTTCTCCCAGAAGAGATGCGCCAGCGTTGCCGCATCCCATTGGGTGTGGACGATCCATGGCAAGCCCAGTATGGGCGTCGTGATTTCACCAACGGGACGGGGTAGAGGCGTGCCCGGCGGGACCCAGTGGCCATCCTTCCAGAGGGATATCGTCTTCCTGTCGGGAAGGCTCAGGACCACCCCTTGGATCATCGGCGCGGTGTGAATACTGCTCAAATTTGACAGGAGAAAAGGCAACACGATGAAACCCAGCACGCGGCCTTCGTTATCCCTGATGCGTTCGCGCATGGGCAGTACCCAAGCCCGATCCCGCAGCGCAAGGGATGGTGTCCCCAGAAATTGATCCGGATCGTCTTTCAGCGCATGGAATGCCTTGTCCCAGGCAATGGGATGGGAAGATTGTTTTTGACTCGACCAGACGATGTGATTGCCGGAGGGGTCCTGAATATTGATGGCAATAATGGCTGGATGCGTTTGACGAAAAGCAGTAAAAACGGCCATGGCGTCGGTGTCAGAGATCAGCGTTCCAGATCCCTTTTGGAAGAAGGAATCTCGGAGGAATTTCAGATCATGGAAACGCGCGTTGATTCGTTGCTCCACCCCATCCGCGACGATACGCCCCGTCTCCACTGCTTTGTCGTGCAATACGGTATGAGCGGCATTTCTGGTGTTTATCGTGTTGGATATAAAAAATCCCACGATCAACAGGGCGATACCGATGAAAAAAGCGTGGATGGCTCGTTCCGGCCGTTTAGCGAAAGCGGATGTCAAATTAAAAAAAGTCATGCCGGCCTTCGTTAAAAAGGATCGGTTATGAGAGCGCCTATGGATCATGGAACTAAACCCCTGATAGGCTGTTCTTCCTGCAGATAGGTGATGTTGGCAGAAAAAGCAATGAATCGAGGCCGGCTCCACGGCACATGGGATTTGGCAAGATCGAACCTTATGGTCGCTGAGTCTCTGCCTTTATACCTGAGGATTGTCAAGAGGACATTTGCAACTGGCTGTTTTATATGGTGCCCAGGGACGGAATCGAACCGCCGACACGAGGATTTTCAGTCCTCTGCTCTACCGACTGAGCTACCTGGGCCAAGAGGCCGTATTTAAGCGGGGCCTTGATCAGAAGTCAAGGCCAACGCGCGGGCATAGAGAAAACGGTGGGCCATGCCGCTCTGATTCGCAGCGATACGCACGGCCTGGGCCAGCGGTAATTCAGCCAGCAGCGGGCTGAGCAACTGGTCGGCATCGGTTTCTTCCTGAGTCTGCTCCGGCGCGCCCGCCACCACCAGCGTCATTTCGCCGCGCACCTTGTCAGGATGCGCCTGTAGCAGCGCCACCAGCCCACCCAGCGAGTCCCGCAGACATTCCTCGTACATTTTGGTCAGCTCCCGGCACAGCGCCGCCCCGCGATCTGCACCCCATAATTCAGCCATATCCGCCAAGGTCTCGCCGATCCGATGCGGCGCCTCATAAAAAATCATGCTGCGCGCCTCCCGTTGCAGGGCCTGTAGCCGGGTCCGCCGCGCCCCCGCCTTAGCAGGCAGAAAACCCTCGAAGCTAAAGCGATCACTGGGCAAGCCGGAGAGTGCCAACGCGGCCAACGCGGCGTTAGGCCCGGGAATAATCGTCACCGGTAACTGCTGCTCCCGGAGCAGGGCCAGCAACGGAAATCCTGGGTCAGAAATCAGCGGCATCCCCGCATCTGACAGCAGGGCGATATGCTCCCCGGTGGCGATACGCTGGGCAATCTGCGGGGCAAGGGCCCTCTCGTTATGCTCGTGCAGTGCCAGCGTTTTGGGCCGCACACCCAGATGCTGAAAGAGGCGCTGGGCGTGGCGGCGATCTTCCACCAGAATCAGGGTGGCACTGCTAATCGCCCGTTGCGCGCGCAATGAGAGATCATCGAGGTTACCGATGGGGGTGGCGATGATGGTTAATTGCCCGGCGACGCCCGCCGCCGGTTCTGTAAGGCCATTCATAACCGCACTCCCGGCTGAAGTCGTGTTTCAGTCATTGAACACCTTCGCCTTTCTCCATACACTCTGCTCATGATACCCTCCCCAGCCCTGAAGGCCTCTTTGCGCCTGCTGATGACTCTGGCCCTGGCCATGGGCCTGAGCGCCTGCGCGAGTATGCCACATAAGACGCCACCATCGTCGAATCCAGCGCCAGCGCCTGCCGAAACGACGACAAGCGTCCCTGAAACATCAACGGCGCAACACGCCGACCAGTTCATGGCCAAGGGGCACGAGTTGGAGGCGGCCAGGGACTACATCCACGCGGCCGCGGAGGCACGGGGACAAACCCAACTCAATTACCTGATGGAAGCCGCACAAGCCTCCCTGAAAGGACGAAAACCGCAGGTTGCGATATTACTGGCTAATGAAGTGCTGCGTTTGCAGCATGACAACGCCGAACTGCGCGGGGCGGCGCTTTGGATCCGCGCTCAGGGGCTCATGGATCAAGGGCAGACCCCCAGTGCCAAGGGCAATCTCGAAGAACTGCTGACCATCGCCAGCACGCCTCAGGATGTGCGCGCTCAGGCCATGGGTACCCTGGCCACGCTCTACACGCAGGAAGGCCACGAGCTCACCGCGCTGAATTTCCTGATCGAACGGGACAGCCTCCTGGGTAGCAATGAGGTCGCAGGGAATCATCGCCGCATTCATGCCCTCCTCGATTTGCAGTCGGCTGCGAAACTGCAGAATTGGCAGGGACGTAGCGGCAATCCCCTGGTGCAGGAGTGGATCGCTGTCGCCCTGATCACCCGGCAGTATCCCGATCCGCAACAGCGACAGGCGGCGATCAGTGCCTGGCTGGCGGCGCATCCTGGGCACCCCCCCATAAACTTCTCGGACGACACCGCGACCACCACCGACACTTCTGCTCTCAACCCGGCGCTCGGTAGTATATGCGCCTTGTTACCCTCCAGCGGGCCTTATGCGCCCCTCTCCCAGGCGATCACCGCTGGGATGGCCACTGCAGCGCAATTACAATCCGGTCCTGCGGTGCGCGTCCTGCGGACCACCGGCAACCCCAGTTACACCGCCGTACTCTTTGAACGCGGGGTAAAAGAGGGCTGCAAAGTCTTCGTCGGCCCCTGGCTGCCCCAGGATATCAACGCCGTAGCCGCCGTCAGGAAACCCAGTGATCCGCCAGTCATTGCCCTCGGCACGGCGCTCGGTGTGCAGCAGCCGGGGCTCTATACCCTGAGCCTGAGCCGTGACGTCGCCGCCCGGCAAATTGCCGCCCAGAGCTATGGGGTGGGTTATCGTCGTGCCTACGTGCTTTATCCGCAGGACTCCAGTGGAGCCGCCATTCAGGCAGACTTTATCGCGGTCTGGAAGAAGCTCGGCGGTACGGTCGGCGGTGTCGCCACCTATCTGCCGGGACACCCTCTGGCGGATAACACGCGACAACTGTTGAGTATACCGCCAGGGCAACGCAGCTTTGTCTTTCTGATTACCGATGCGAAAAACGCCAGCGCTGCGGTTACCGCTATCCGGCTGATCAATAGCACTGTGCCTATTTTCAGCCCGGCGTTACTGCACGGCGCCGCCTTGCCCGGCGACGCGCGGGGGCTCTCTGGTATTGAGTCTGTCGATATGCCGTGGATCATCAGCCCTGGGCAAAGCTGGCCGCAAGCGGCGCCTCTGCTGCGCACCACCCTGCCCAACGCCAGTGATGCCCAGTGGCGCATGGCGGCCTTCGGGCTGGATGCCTACCGGATGGCGGAGCGCGTTCTGGATAAAGACATGACGGGCAGCCTGAACGGTACCACGGGCATCCTCCACTTCGCTGCCGACAACCAGATCATGCGTGACATGGAATGGATGGAAGTGGAGAATGGCCAAATCGTGCCTTTGCCGGGGTTGCCCAAGCCGGGCACCTGAATCATGCCGTCACCACGCCAGAATTTAGGTCAGCAGGGTGAAGACAGCGCCGTCGCCCTGCTCGCCGGGCACGGGCTACATCCTCTGACACGCAACTATCGCTGCCGGATGGGAGAAATTGACATCATCACCCTCGATGGCGACACCCTGGTCTTCGTGGAGGTGCGCCAGCGTGCCCACGACCGGCAGGGAGGTGCGGCGGCCAGTGTCACCGGTCGCAAGCAAAGGCGGCTGATCCGCGCCGCGGAGTACTTTCTTTTGCGTAACCCTCAGCACGGGTTGCGGCCCTGCCGCTTTGATGTCGTCGCCCTCGACGGTGATGCCCCGGCAGACTGGATTCGTGATGCCTTTAGAGTACCCAGCCCATGACCGTCACTGACTGGATGAATTCCGCCTTCCGCGCCGATATCGCCTGCAAAGAAAAATCGGCGGCGGTACTGGCAGTGCCTTTTGCACAGGCCAGCCAGCGTCTGATTGCCACCTTGCAAGCTGGCGGGCAGGTGCTCAGTTGCGGCAACGGCGGCTCTTCCGGCGATGCCCAGCACCTGGCCTCGGAACTGGTCAACCGCTTTGAGACGACACGCCGCGCCCTGCCCGCTATCGCCCTCGGTACCGACAGCAGCGTGGTCACGGCCATCGCCAATGATGCCTGCTACGAACAGATTTTCGCCCGACAGATTGAGGCGCTGGGCCGTCCGGGTGATTGCCTGGTCGCTTTCAGCACTTCGGGCAACTCCGCCAACGTCCTCGCCGCCGTTCATACCGCCCAGCAGCGCGGCATGTGGGTGCTGGCCCTTACGGGCAAGGAAGGCGGGCAGCTCGCGCCACTGCTACGCCCTGTGGATATTGAACTGCGCGTGCCGGAGCAAAACACAGCGCGCATTCAGGAAGTCCACCTCGTCCTCATTCATGCCCTCTGCAATGGTGTCGATGCCAGTTTTACGAACAACGCGCCCGCGCCCGCGTTGCGCACCGGTCAGGTGCTCCGCGACCGGGAGGCGTTGCGCGAGGCCTGTGCCTTCCGACGCCCCCTGGTCTTTACCAACGGCGTCTTTGATGTGTTGCATCGGGGCCATGTGCAGTATCTCGCCGAAGCCCGCGCCAAAGGCGCCTGCCTGGTGGTGGGCGTCAACAGTGATGCCTCGGTGCGCCGCCTCGGCAAAGGCGCGGATCGTCCGGTCAACAGTGAAGAGGACCGCATGGCGGTGCTCGCTGGCTTACAGGCGGTGGATTTCGTCACGGTGTTTGACGACGATACCCCGCTGAAACTCATCCAGCATCTCCAACCCGACGTGCTGATCAAAGGTGGCGACTGGCCGGTAGACCGCATCGTCGGCGCCGATTGGGTACAGGCCAGAGGCGGCCAGGTGCTCAGCATTCCTTTCCGCCACGAGCGCAGCACCACCGCTCTCTTACAAAAAATCCGGGAGAGTCAACCATGAACGTCAGCACCATCATCCCCGCCCTGCGCGCTGCCCTCGATACTGAGCGGGTGCGCGACGATGCCGATACCATTGCCATTTACAGCCGCGACGAGACACCAGGGAGCTGCGCACCCGTGATGGTGATCTTCCCGCGCAGCCATGAAGAGGTACAGGCCATTGTCAGCATCGCCCGCCGCCATCATCTGCCCCTTGTCCCGCGCGGGGCTGGCTCTGGTAATGTCGGCGGGGCTCAGCCGGTGCCCGGTAGTGCCGTCATCAGCTTCGAGTGCATGCAAAAAATTTGCGCTTACAGCGTCGTTGATCGCACCATCACCGTTGAGGTTGGATGCATCACGGCCGCCATCAGCGCCTATGTGCAGGCTGATGGGCTTTTCTACCCCCCCGATCCCGGCAGCAACCTTTACTGCCGTATCGGTGGCAACCTGGCGATGAATGCCGGAGGCCCCCACGCCGTAAAATATGGAGTCACTCGCGATTATGTACTGGGCCTGCGCGCCGTCACCGGCACCGGCGAGACGCTGTGCTGCGGCGTCCGTACCAGCAAAGGCGTGGTCGGCTATGACCTCACCCGCCTGCTGGTGGGCAGCGAAGGCACCCTTGCCCTCATCACCGAGGCCACCTTACGCCTGCTGCCCATGCCTGCCGCCAACGCCACCCTGCGCGCCGCCTATAGCAACACGGCGAGTGCCTGTGCCGCAGTACAACGGGTCATGGCACAGCGAAACACCCCCAGCGCGCTCGAACTCATGGACCCCCATGCCCTGGCCGCCGTGCGCGCCATGGGCGCGGCCAGCGACCTGCCCGAAGGCAGCAACGCTCTGCTGATGGTCGAAGTGGATGGCGAGGCGGTCACACTCCCCGGACAAGTGCAGGCCATCCGCGCAGCACTGGCGGGTGAGGGGAGTCTGGAGATTCTGGAAGCTACCGACGCGGTTGCCATTGCGGATCTGTGGGCGGCACGCAAGTCCCTGTCTCCCGCCACCAAAGCCATGGCACCACTCAAGATCAACGAGGATGTGGTCGTGCCGGTCAGCCGTCTGCGCGAGTTGCTAGAGGCTATTGAAGGGATCGCCGCAGAGCAGTCCCTGCATATCGTCAGCTTCGGACACGCAGGGAACGGCAACCTGCACGTAAACTTTCTAGTCCACCCCCAGGATAAGGACGAGATGCGCCGCGCCCAGCACGGCTTGCAAAAGCTCTTCCAGACTGTACTGGCGTTGGGCGGGACGCTCTCCGGCGAGCACGGTATCGGCAGCAGCAAGCGCGCCTATGTCCCGCTGGAACTCAGTCCGGGAAACCTCGGCATTCAGCGCGCCATCAAACAGGTCTTCGATCCCGACGGCATTCTCAATCCCGGCAAATTGCTCCCCGAGATCTGAATCATGAACAGCATCCTCCACGCCATCCAGCCGGTACGCCATATTTCCCTCAAAAGCTGGCGCGAAGATTTTGAGATGGACCTGCTAGAAAACACGCCCGCCCACCGCCTGCTCCGCGAGGCTGACACCTGGGTGGTACTCTTCCGCTCTGGCGTCATCTGCTTTTTCGGCGCGGGACCGGCGTTGCAGGCCAAAGTCATCGCCACCGTGCAGGCACAGTTCACTCCCATCGCCAACCCCAAGGTCGAAGAACTGGCGGTCCGGGTCGGCGAGCGCGATGGCGTGGGGCGCGACGGCGTCACCCTCAAAAATCTCGACGAAGAACGGATTCTCCTCGTTGCCCTGCGCCTGGCCCAGAGCCTCGCCCTGGAACTTCATGAAGAGGCCGTCGAAAATCTGCTGGAAACTACTCTGAACCTGCTTTCGGAAGTGACTCGTACCGGGCGTTTGCCGGGACGGCGCGGCGGGCACCTGCGTTTTCTCGCCTCGACTTCCGCCACCCGCACCGAAATCCTCTCCCGCCTGGCGGTGCTGGACAACCCCGACATCGTCTGGGAGACACCGGGCCTGGAGCTGCTCTCCCGCGAGCTCTCCGCCGACCTGGAGCTCACCAGCCGCTTTCGCGCCCTCGACGAAAAACTCGACGCCATTCATGAGGGGCTGGAAGTCATGATTGTCGCCAGTCGTCACCATCGGGAGACCATCCTGGAATGGATCATCATTATCCTGATCTCGGTGGAAGCGCTGATTATGCTCATTGGCAAGTAAAATGGGCGGACGATCGCCAGCGTTGGAGAATGTTCCCACTGCGCACGATGTTGACGATGCAGAACCACCCTATGACGAACATGAAGCCTTTATTCCGCATAACACCCGCATCGCCCACAGCTATGATCCTGCCCGTCTGCTGCTGATCGGACCGGCTTGGGTAGGGGATATGGTCATGGCGCAAGTATTGTTGCAGGTACTGCGCCGCCGCTGGCCGCGCCTGCAGGTGGATGTCCTGGCCCCGCCCGCCAGCGTCCCGCTGGCGGAGCGTATGCTGGAAGTACGACGGGCCATTCCCCTGAGCATCGACCACGGCCAGCTTGGCCTGAAGCTGCGTCGTCAGGTGGCAAAGGATCTGCAGGAGCAGGATTATGACTGGTCCATCTGTCTGCCGAACAGCTTTAAATCCGCACTAATTCCATATTGGGCACGGATACAGACACGCACCGGTTTCCGCAGCGAAGGCCGCCGTTTACTGCTCAATGATCGCCATCGCCTAGACAAAAAGAAGCTGCTGCGGACCGTGGATCGCTTTGTCGCTCTCGGCCTGCCGCCGCGCCTTCCCCAACCCACGCAACTGCCTGCACCACGTTTACAGGTAAACCAGGCAACGCTTGCCGCTGCCTTGCAGCGACTGGGTATCGGCGTGCCCCAACGGCCTCTGGTCGCCTTGGCACCGGGTGCTGAATATGGCCCGGCCAAGCGCTGGCCGGTGCGTCACTGGATTACCCTGGCCCGGTCCCTTATTGAGCGTGGCCATGCTGTCTGGCTGTTCGGCAGTCCCAAGGATGCGGAAATCACTCAAGCCATAGCGGCCGCTGTCCCCGAAGCGCTTGATTTGGGCGGCCAGACCAGCCTGCTGGAGGCCGTTGATCTGCTCTCCCTCGCCCCCATCACGGTCAGCAACGACTCTGGTCTGATGCATGTCGCCGGTGCCGTAGGCAGCCGGGTCATCGCTTTATATGGCCCCACGCCACTGCGCATGACCCCACCGCTGTCAGCCGGCGCCCAGCCCTTGCGTCTGGATATATCCTGTAGTCCCTGTGGCAAACGTGAGTGCCCCCTCAAACATCATCGCTGTATGGAAGACCTCAGCCCGGAACACGTCATTCGCCAAATTCCCCAGACATAGTCGGAGCGCAGACACAAAAAAGCCCCGACTGGCGGAGCGAGGAGAGGAGGAGCAATGCCAAGGCATCGCAGGGGTAAAACGGCCTTGCCGGGTAGCGTTGCTGGCCGCCGGGCATTTCGCCTCGGCGCCCGCCTCCGTCATTAAAATGCGTAGGTCAGCATCACCCGGTTATAAATGAAGGAATGGCCCTTATTGAAACCGGCACCATTACCAAATTGCGCGCTCGTTCCGGTACCCAATTCCACCCGGTCACGAATGGAGAGTCCCTTCAGTGCACCGCCAGGGAAGTAAGTCAGATCAAAATAAGGATAGCTGCTACTACCATTATAATAGGTAGTAAAATGCGCAAAAGCCGCAATGGCCAGGAACTTCTGACCCACCAAATCAAGATGTTGTGCTATCTTGATCTTATAACCATGGCCTGGGCCCAGGTTATCCGCGAGACCACGAATCATCGCCGTCGTATACAGTGGATCAGTAGCATAGCCCACTGTATAGGGTGACACTATTCCACCATTCATAAATCCGCCAGACTGTGGTTCGATAGCGTTATAGGCCACGCTGATTGTCCCATCACCCACGCCTGTTTTATAGTTCACACCACCAATGACGCCCCAAGCCGTGGCATTAGCACCTTGCCTGGATAACAAGGAGGCACCCCACTCACGCATGTACTGGGCACCCACAAAAGGATCAACACCTGTGTCGGTTTTCAGCGTGTAATCCACATTTGTATAAAACATCTTGGCGAATTGATAAAAGTCATAGTACCAGGCATCCGCCTTGGCCCCCATCAGAGAGTACGAGGCCCCAAAAGCCAGTGTACCACTGGTGGACGGGGCATTGATCGGCAATTGTGTACTACCACCGTATGCCACATCCCCTTCATAATTGGCTGGATAAAACAAGTTATCATTGTAATAACCATTTGAGGTGCGACTCTTCCAGCGAAAAATACGCATGCCATACAGGTGTAAATCATGATATGGAGAAACTTCGGCAAAGACACCCTGATAAGTAGCTGGCAACATGCGCGAATCAGACCCGTTCAACCAGGGGGTGTTCAACTCCTGGTCTCCTGCCCGGACCAATAGCGTTTTTGGAATCTCATATTGGAGGTAAGCCTGTCCCAGGGCATCAATGGATTGTGGACCCATCAACGTCGGGTCCAGATGCGGGTAGGCCGGAGCGCCACTGGTATTATTAGCCCCGAGCGCATGTGCCGTGTAAAAACTGACACCCACACCAAAGCCACCCAGGAAAGGTGCGGTCTTGATATTCAGGATACCACCCAGACTAAAGGCATCCTGATTAAAGGTATTGGGGCCGGTGGCGCCATAATCACGGCTGAAATAGTAAGAACGGATCTGCCCGTCAATCTTACTCTGCTTGAAAAAATCCGTCAGGGTTTCTGCCTGTGCGGCAGCACTGACGCCGCACAGGGCGGCAACAATGGCGATGGCAATGCGGTTTTTGGTAAACACAGCGACCTCCTCTTTAGGCATCCTTGCAACGATGTGTGGCATAATAACGAGGAGATATGACAACATGATGACAGTTTTATGAATTTTTTATGACAAAATATCCAGATAAACATAACGTGTAACCCCCTGATGAAGCACTTAACTGTCAGAATAATGCCTAA
>JAKAFG010000170.1 GCA_021818125.1 Pseudomonadota bacterium
CGCCCTTCGGCTGATGGTAAAGTCTTTGCATTGCCGGATGGTCGTGGGACACTGGCAAGGAATACGTCCTGACCACCGAGATTCGTATGCCTTTGGAAATACGTCACCTGCGCACTATTGAGGCCGTCGCCCAGTTCGGCAGCCTCGCAGCGGCGGCGCAGCGTCTGCACCTGACGCCGTCGGCGCTCTCCCACCAGTTACGCGGGCTGGAGGCGGAATTCGGCGTCAGCCTGCTGGACCGGGAACGCGGCACACAGTTGCGCCTGAGCCCTACCGGAGAGGCTTTATTGGCCGTAGCCCGGGAAGTGCTGCCACGCATCCGACAAATGCAGGAAGATCTGCGGCGGCGGGCGGCCGGCAATAGCGGCCGTCTGCGCATTGCCGTCGAATGCCATACCTGCTTTGATTGGCTGACACCCGCCATGAACCACTTTCGCGAGATCTGGCCGGATGTGGAAATGGATTTGGTCTCGGGCTTTCAGCAGGATCCTTTGCCCTTGCTCCAAAGTCATCAGGCCGACCTCACGGTCCTTACGGCACCCGATGCCATGGCGTCCGGTATCCTGCTGCATCCACTCTTTGCCTACGAGGTCGTCGCCCTCGTCAATCCGCGGCACGCCTTAGCTGAGCGCAGTTTCCTGACCCCTGAGGATTTTCTGGAAGAAACCCTGATCACTTACCCCGTGGAGGATCGTCGCCTCGACCTTTTCCGCGAGTTTCTCCAACCGGCGGGTGTGCAGCCCTGGCGCCGACGCCACGCCGAGCTGACGGTCATCATCCTCCAGTTGGTGGCCTCCGGGCAGGGCATCGCCGCGTTACCCGCCTGGGCGGTGGGGAGCTACGGGGAGAAAAACTACGTGCGCGCCATTCCTCTGGGACCGCAGGGTCTCTGGCAAACTCTGCAGGCCGCGACCACGACCGAGCAGGCAGAGCAGCCGCACATGCAGGCCTTTCTCGCCGAAATCCGCGCCAGCGTGGCGGCCAATCTGTTTGGGGTAAAAGATATTCCGGGCGTATGATCGCCCTGCAACAACGTTTCGACGGAGCCGAAAGCCGATGACCACAAATCCCACCCAAAACCTGATTTTTGACCCCGAACTCATCCGCCATTACGACCAGCCGGGGCCGCGCTACACCTCGTACCCCACAGCCCCCCATTTCGGCGAAGGATTCGATGAAAAGGCACTGCAAGGCGCACTCGATGACTCCAACGCCAGCGGGCGGCCGCTCTCCCTCTACTTTCACATCCCTTTCTGCGAGCATCTGTGTTTTTACTGCGCCTGCACCAAAGTAGTCACCCGCCATCACGAATGGGGGACGCCTTATGTCACCCATTTGGACCGGGAGATGGCCCTGACGCGCGCCCATATCGACGGCAGCCGTCCCGTGGACCAACTGCATTTCGGCGGCGGCACGCCCACCTTTCTGCGTCGCGACGACATGGCCTTCCTGTTGGACAGCATCGGTAAACACTTTCATCTGCTCCCGGATGATCAGGGCGAATATGGCATCGAAATCGACCCGCGCGCGCTGGAGCCCGGCACGCTCCGCCTCCTCCGCGACTTCGGTTTCAACCGCATCAGCATCGGGGTACAGGATCTGGATGCGGCAGTGCAGAAAGCCGTGCATCGCGAACAGAGTTTCGCACTCACTGCGGCTGTCATTGATGAAGCGCGCCAGCTCGGCTTTCGCTCCGTCAGCCTCGACCTGATCTACGGATTGCCCCTGCAGACCCCGGAAAGCTTTGCCCAGACGCTGGAGGCAGTTCTCGCCCTGCGGCCGGACCGCCTGTCCGTCTTTAATTATGCCCACCTGCCAGAGCGGTTTCCGCCGCAAAAGCGGATTCCCGACGCGGACATTCCCAGCCCGGACACCAAGCTGCGCATCCTCGCCGAAAGCATCGCCACCCTGCAGCAGGCCGGTTATCTCTACATCGGCATGGACCATTTCGCCCTGCCCGATGACGAGTTGGCCATCGCACAGCGGGAAGGCAGTCTGTATCGCAATTTCCAGGGCTACTCCACCCATGCCGGAACGGATCTGCTCGCCTTCGGGATGAGCGCCATCGCCATGGTCGGCCCGACTTACAGTCAGAATATCAAGGATCTGGACACCTGGGGTGCCACCCTGGACCGCGGTCACTTACCGGTGGAGCGCGGCCTGCGCCTGAGCGACGAGGACCTGCTGCGTCGCCACATCATCACCCGCCTAATCTGCGACTTTAGTCTGGATTTTGCTGCGCTGAACCGGCAGTTTAATCTGGATTTCCGGCAGCATTTCGCGGCCAGCCTGCCCGCCCTGGAGGCCATGGCGAATGACGGACTCCTGCATCTTGGCGCCCACGCCCTGACGGTCACTCCGCAGGGACGGCTGCTGATCCGCCACATCTGCATGGCCTTCGACGCCTATCTCGCGCAGAAGTCAGTGCGCTACTCGCGGGTGATTTGAGGATCCTTCTCACGATTACCGGAACTCGCCAGTGCCTTTTCCCACACCTCCACATCAAAACCCAACAAACCCCGATCCCTATCCATCAATATCGGCCGTCGGATCATGCTGGGGTACGCCTCCATCAGCTTTACCGCGGCTTCGGCATCAGCAACTTTTCGCTCGCTCTCAGACAAGCGCCGCCAGGTGGTGCCTTGGCGATTGATGAGGGCCTCCCAGCCCCAGCGCCCCGCCCAGTGGCGGAGTTCCGCCGTCGGCACCCCGGTCTTTTTGTAATCGTGAAAGCTGTACTCCAGCCCATGGCTGTCCAGCCAAGCGAAGGCTTTTTTCATGGTGTCGCAGTGGCGAATACCGTAAATCTGAATGGTCATGCGTTCTCCCGCTTTTTCAGAATCAATACCTTGAAGCTCTCGCCCATTTCCTGCGGCAGGGTGAGCCGTTT
The DNA here is from genome assembly GCA_021818125.1 of Pseudomonadota bacterium. Taxonomy (GTDB): domain Bacteria; phylum Pseudomonadota; class Gammaproteobacteria; order Acidithiobacillales; family Acidithiobacillaceae; genus Acidithiobacillus. The sequence goes on from JAKAFG010000170.1 coordinate 2,891, forward strand.
GATCTCGTTATTCAGGGCGAAGCGGCCGTCGTCACCCGCCTGCGCGCAAAGGGTGCCATACACCTCGGCCAGCCCGTGTTCCACCAGAAAGCGGGCGAGATGGCCATAAAAGGCCACCTCCAGCCCGGCCTCCACCGCAGCGGTCATCAGCGCGGTAAAATCCACATGGGCGGTGAGGTCGCAGAGACCAGGCAGATAAAAGGAGTCGTCCAGCCAGTGGTGGCGATAGTAGGCGCGCAGGCTGCCCGTCTGCCGCTGCGGATGATAAAACTCTGCGGCCTCGTGCCCGTAATCGATCAGGAGGATGGCACCGGAATCCAGGCGAGCGGCGACCTCGCGCAGCCAAGACTCGGCGGTGAGATTGATTTCCGTCCGATAGGGCCGGGGCCAATGCGTTACATAGGGTGCCAGCCGCGCCGCCAGAGGCGCAGCGACAGGTGGAGGCAACATCGCCCAGTCCAGTGCCTCGCCATTCCAGCGCACACCGCATTCGTGCAACTGCCCGGAGGCATCCAGTTCCACTACCTGCACTGGCATGGCGTCCAGCACTTCGTGGGCGAGCATCACGCCGCGCCAGCGCTCCGGCAGAGTTTGCAGATGCTGAATACCGGGCACGGTCGCCTGTTGCCGCGCCTGCAAATCGGGGCTGGGTTCGAGCAGCGTGTAGGGTGTGTCCGGCAAAATTTCCCGGATCTGGCCGGCCAGTGCGCCGCTCCCGCCGCCAAATTCCAGAATGCCGTCCGGCCCCAGATCGGGACGCAGGGTCCGGGCCAGTACGGCAGCCAGCACCCGTCCCATTTCCGGTGCCGTGACGAAGTCTCCCGCCGCACCGAAGCGGGTCTGCCCCGCCATGTAGTAGCCCAGCCCCGGCATGTAGAGGGCGAGCTCCATATAACGACGAAAGGGGATCATCCCACCTGCGGCATCGATTTCCTGCCGGATATGCGTCAGCAACGCCGCCGAGTGGGCCAGCGCATCGGCGTCCGGGACGGGCAGACTTGTCTTGCGCCCCCCGTGAGAATGGGTTAAAAAATCGGGACGCTCTGCGCGCATGGACACCTCTTGAAAGCTACCGGAAAAGTCGTTCTCATCACTGGCGCCGCCCGCAGGGTAGGTGCCGCCATTGCCCGCCATCTCGCGGCGGAAGGCTGCCAGCTCGCCCTGCATTATAAGCGATCCGCTGCCGAGGCCGAAGCTCTGGCGCAGGAGTTGCGCGCGCGCCATGGAACTGAACCCTTGTTGATCGCTGGTGATCTGACTGACCCAGAAACGCCCGTCCGCCTGATTAACGTCGCTATTGAACATTTTGGTTGCCTGGACGGCCTCGTCAACAACGCTTCGCTATATTCCCCTGCTCCTTTCGGCGAAATCACGCCGGGAGACTGGGCGGCGATGGAGGCCGTGCATCTGCGCGCGCCCCTCTTCCTGACCCAGGCGGCCGCGCCCCATTTGCGGAAAAGCGGCGGCGGCGTCGTCAACATCGGCGACATCCACGCCGAAATCCCCCTGCGCGGCTACCTGCCCTACAGTGTGACGAAGGCGGGTCTGCTGGCCCTCACCCGCGCCCTCGCCAAAGAACTGGGGCCGGAGATCCGCGTCAACAGCGTCTCGCCCGGCGTGGTGCTCTGGGCCGAGGATAAGGACCCACCCGACGGAGACCAGCAGGGACTCATCGAACGCAACGCCCTCAAGCGCGTCGGCAGCCCGCAGGATATTGCCGGCGCCGTCCGCTATCTGCTCTTTGATGCGCCTTACGTCACCGGCCACAACCTCGTCGTCGACGGCGGCCGCATGTTATATTGACGGCCATGCGCTCAACCGTAAAATCCCCCATCCGCTTTTACAGCGAAGAAGAACTGGACGCCCTGGAGGCGGA
>JAKAFG010000171.1 GCA_021818125.1 Pseudomonadota bacterium
AGAAAATCAGCATCACGGCGCCGCGGCCGCAGACAACGCGCGATCAGATTCTCGGGATTCTCAGCCGACCCGATGGGCAACTGCTGTTTCTGGATACGCCGGGCGTGCATAGCGGTTATCGCAGTCTGAACCGGCATCTGCTGCGGGCTACCCGAGGGGCGCTGGAGTCTGCGGATCTGGGCGTGCTGGTGGTAGAAGCGCTGCTCTGGACCCATGATGATGCGGAGGCCTTGCGCTGGTTACAGCGGGCCGGTATTCCGCTGGTGGCCGTGGTGAACAAAGTGGATCGGGTGACGGCCAAGGCGCGTCTGTTTCCCTATTTGCAGACGTTGGCGGAGCGTGGAGAATTCGCGGCGATCATACCGCTGTCGGCGCGCAAGGCGGCTGACGTGGAGCGTCTGGCCGATGTGCTGGTGCCCTTGTTACCGCCGGCACCGGCGTCTTTCCCGGAGGATCAGGTCACTGATCGCAACCTGCGGTTTATGGCGGCAGAAATCATCCGCGAGCAAATATTCCGGCAACTGGGCGCCGAACTGCCCTACGATACAGCGGTTGCCATTGAAAGCTATCAGGTGGAAGGCGGCCAGCAGCGCATCGAGGCGACTATTTATTGTCGACGGCCGGGGCAGAAAGCCATTATTTTAGGTGACGGCGGCAGCCGGTTGCGGGTGATTGGCAGCCGGGCGCGGGAGGCGCTGCAGCAGTTGACCGAAGAGCGGGTCTGGCTGGGCTTGTGGGTCAAGCAAAAGGAACAGTGGTCGGAAGACCGCAATATCCTGCGCGAGCTGGGGTATGACGACTGAGGCCGGTGATCGCGCCTGGGTCTTGCATCGCTACCCTTACGGGGATACCAGTCTGGTAGTCGAACTGTTTACGCAGACACAGGGTCGGCTGGGGGTATTGGCCAAAGGTGCCCGGCGCGCCCGCTCTCCGCTGGCGCGGATTGAGGCGGGGCGCCCCTTATGGGTGCGTTGGCTGGGGCGGGGTGAGTTACCGGTGCTGGCGCAGGCGGAAGAGCTTGAGCCAGCGCCGCCACTGGATGCGCTGCAAAACCTCAGCCTTTTTTATATCAACGAACTGCTGTTAAGACTCACGCAGCGTGGTGATCCCTTTCCTGCGCTCTTTCCGGTGTATGAAGAAACGATCAGCGTATTACGCGGTGAACCCGGTGAGGGTTGGCATTTGCGGCGCTTCGAGCGGCGCCTGCTGGAAAACCTGGGTTGGGCACCCGACCTGGAACGCTGCGCGGAGTGTGGCCGATCTCTTGATCCGACACTTTCAGAGCAGTGGTTTTACCAGGCGGCACGCGGGGTACTCTGTCCGGCACATGCACCCGATGCCGCAGTGGTGCCCTTAGAGGCGGCCGCTTTGGGCTGGTTGCGGGGGGCGATGCGGACACGAAATGCGGGAGGCTGGGGCGCCTCTTTGCGGCGCTGTTTGGAACGGGAGTTACAAGTCCATCTGGGCGGACGCCCACTGGAGAGCCGCCGCCTCCTTGCGGCATACTTGCGCAGAACACGGTCCAGGTCGACGACACGGAGAGAGGAGCACAGCGAATGATTGCGTTGGGGGTGAATATTGATCACGTTGCCACGTTGCGGCAGGCGCGCGGCACCCGTTATCCGGACCCGGTGGAGGCGGCCTTTGTCGCGGAGCGCGCCGGCGCAGATGCCATTACCACGCATCTGCGTGAGGATCGCCGACATATTCTGGAACGGGATGTGGAAATTCTCAGTCAGACACTGCGTACCCGCCTCAATCTGGAAATGGCGGTAGAAGAAGGTGTCCTGCGCGTGGCGGAACGTCTGGCCCCCAGTGATTGCTGTTTGGTGCCGGAACGTCGGGCAGAGCTGACCACCGAAGGCGGACTCGACGTCGCCGGACAGTTGCCGCGTATCAAAGAGGCCTGTCAGCGTCTTGCCGCGGCCAGGATCAGGGTGTCGTTGTTCATTGACCCCGATCCTTTTCAGTTGGAGGCGGCGATGGAAACCGGAGCGCCCGTGGTCGAGCTGCATACGGGCCGTTATGCCAACGCCGCTGATGCGGCGGCGCGTGCGGAAGAACTGGGCCTGATCACCAGCGCAGTAAGCTTTGCCGATAGCCTCGGCCTGCAAGTGAATGCCGGGCATGGTCTCGATTACCACAATGTGCAGGCAGTGGCAACGATCCCCAATATCCGGGAGTTGAATATCGGCCATGCCATCGTCGCCCACGCACTGTTTGTCGGTATGGCGACGGCGGTGGCGGATATGAAACGGCTCATGCTTGAGGCGCGCAGATGATTGTGGGTATGGGGACCGATATTGTCGCTGTAGAGCGGATGGCCCGTCTCCATGCCCGCTTCGGGGAACGTCTGGCCGAGCGTCTGCTAGGGCCTTTGGAGGCTGCGGAAATACCGAGGGAGGCTGCCGCCAGCGCCGCTTTCCTGGCGCGGCGCTTCGCGGCTAAGGAAGCGACGTTTAAAGCCCTGGGGAGCGGCATGAGTGATGGAATGCGCTGGATGGATGTGCAGGTGGGCCACGACCCGGCCGGGCGTCCGCAACTGGTGCTGGGCGGCCGCGCGCAGCAGCTCTTACGGGGGCTTGGCGATGGCGTGCGCAGTTGGCTGTCCATCAGCGATGAACGCCGCTATGCCCTGGCGGTCGTGGTGCTGGAACAAAGGGAGCGGTAGGCGATGAAAGTGACAGTGGTGGGGACCGGATACGTGGGGCTGGTCACGGGTGCCTGTTTGGCGCAGGTGGGTAACCAGGTGCTGTGTGTGGATGTGGATGCCGACAAGGTCGCGCGACTGCGGGCCGGTGAGGTGCCCATCCACGAGCCTGATTTGCCCGCCATCGTGCAGGAAGGCATTGTCGGCGGGCGCTTGTGCTTCACTACAGATATTGCTGAGGGCGTGACCCATGGGGATTTTCTCTTCATTGCCGTGGGGACACCGCCCGACGAAGATGGCTCTGCCGATTTGCGCCATGTGCTGGCGGTGGCTGGCGACATTGGCCGACATTTGCAACGTCCGGTCACTGTGATCAATAAATCCACGGTGCCGGTAGGCACGGCGCAAAAAGTGCGCACTCGAATTGCCTTGGCTTTGCAGGAGCGGGCCGCAAATATCGCTTTTGATGTGGTCGCCAATCCCGAGTTCCTGAAAGAAGGCGCGGCGGTGACGGACTTCATGAAGCCAGACCGGATTATCATCGGCACGGATAACGGGGCGGCAGCGGAGCGGATGCGCGCCCTCTATGCCCCCTTCAACCGCAATCATGACCGCCTGATTGTCATGGACCCGCCTTCCGCGGAGCTGACCAAATATGCCGCCAATGTCATGCTCGCCACCAAAATTTCGCTGATGAACGAACTGGCGGGCCTGGCGGAGGGGATGGGGGCGGATATTGAACAGGTGCGACGCGGTATCGGCGCTGACCCCCGCATCGGCCACGCCTTCATATATCCGGGTTGCGGCTATGGCGGGTCCTGTTTTCCGAAGGACGTGCGGGCGCTGGAGTACAGTGCCCGGCAATATGACTTTGATGCACCCCTATTGGCGGCGGTGGAGAAGGTGAATAATCGCCAGAAAGGCCTCCTGGAGCAGAAAGTGGTGCGGGCTTTGGGCGAGGATCTTACGGGCAAGACCATCGCCGTTTGGGGCCTGGCTTTCAAACCCAATACCGATGACATGCGCGAGGCTCCCAGCCGGGTGCTCATGGAAGCCTTGTGGCGGCGCGGTGCGCAGGTGCAGGCTTTTGATCCGGTGGCCATGGATGAGGCACGGCGACTTTATGGTGAGCAGTGCGCGTTACAGCTTTGTCCGGACCCCTATGCGGCCTGTGAAGGGGCCGATGCACTGGTGATCTGTACCGAGTGGCAGCAATTCCGTAGCCCCGATTTTGCGCGGATGCGCAGCCTCCTTCGCCAGTCCTTGGTTGTCGATGGGCGCAATATTTATGACCCGACGACTGTGCGTGCCGAAGGTTTTACTTACCATGCCATCGGACGCCCCTGATATGGCCGGGGATTTGCACAGTCTGGCGCAGGCGCAGGTGGCTATTGTCGGCGATGTGATGCTCGATCGTTACTGGTTTGGCAAAGTCGAACGTATCTCCCCGGAAGCGCCGGTGCCAGTGGTGCAGGTGCGGCGGGAAGAGGAGCGTCCCGGCGGTGCCGCCAACGTCGCCCTGAATGTGCTGGCCTTGGGGGCGCATGCGCTTTTGCTGGCCCCGGTCGGGGATGACGGAGCGGGTGAGCGTTTGGGTATGCTGCTGACGGAAGCCGGGGTCAAGACGGTGCTGATTCCTGATAAGGCCTGTCCAACGACGGTGAAGTTGCGCGTCATCGGTCACCAGCAGCAGCTCCTGCGCATGGATTTTGAGGCGCAGCCCAGCCAGGCCCACAGCGATGCCTTGCGTCAGCAGGCGCCGGCCTTGTTGACCAATGCCAAGGCGCTGCTGCTGTCCGATTACGGCAAGGGCGCCTTGCGGGAAGTAAAACACCTGGTGGCACTGGCGCGCAGTCTGGGTATTCCAGTGCTGATTGATCCCAAGGGCAGGGATTATCGCCCCTACCAGGGTGCGACCATTATTACCCCCAATCTCAGCGAGTTTCAGGCAGTGGCGGGCACCTGGGCGAATGAGGCGCAGTTCCATGCACTGGGCGAGCAGTGGCGGGAATCTCTGCAATTGGAGGCGCTGCTGGTGACTCGCGGCGAAGAGGGGATGACCCTTTTTATGCAGGATGCCATCCATCACCATCCGGCTCAGGCCCGG
>JAKAFG010000172.1 GCA_021818125.1 Pseudomonadota bacterium
CTGCCAGACCTTCTCCTGATGGAGGGGAACAAAGCACTGGCGGTGCCGAAAATCGAAGTGCACCGGCCAGGTCTCGGGCGTCCCCTGCTTGCGCCAGATGACCCCTGCATCATGGCCGTGGCGACAGATAGCGTTCTGGACATTCCCTGCGTTCAACTGGACCTGAATACGCCGTCCGCCATCGCGCAATTCATCCGGCAATGGATAAAAAAGGAAGATTAAACATGGCTCACTGTTGTAGTGGTAACGAACATGATTCCCTGGCTAAAAGTGTCGCCGATGCACGCGATGCCATCCTCGCGGCCAGCCTGCCGGTACAAAGTACCGAAAATATCCATCTCGGCAATGCGCTGGGACGGGTACTGGCCACAGACATGCATGCCCCTGCCAACGTGCCCGCCTGGTCCAATTCGGCCATGGATGGCTACGCCCTGCGCAGTGTTGACGGCGATGCCGTACGACGCATCGTCGGCCAATCTTTTGCCGGACATCCCTTCAAGGGGCATGTCGGTGCCAACGAGTGTGTACGTATTATGACCGGTGCCGTGGTCCCGGAAGGCGCGGATGCCGTGCTCATTCAGGAGCAGACAGAAGTCCACGCTGATCAGGTCACTCCGCAGGCGGTCAGCAAGGCGGGAGCGAATATCCGCCAGCCTGGTGAGGACCTGCAGGCTGGAGTCCTGGCCCTGGAAGCCGGAACCTGGCTGCGTCCCGCCCAAATCGGGCTGCTTGCCAGCCTGGGCGTTGCTGAACTCGCCGTGTATCGCCGTCTACGGGTCGCATTTTTCTCTACCGGCAATGAGTTGCGTCCACTCGGCAGCACGCTGGGCCCAGGACAAATCTACGACAGTAACCGTTACGCCCTGCGTGGCATGCTGCAACGCCTCGGCTGTGAAATTCTCGATCTCGGCCGTATCGCCGACGATCCTGAGCAGCTCGAACAGGCACTGCACAGCGCCGCAACCATGGCCGATATGGTGATCACCACCGGCGGCGTCTCTGTGGGCGACGCCGACTACATCGCCGAACTCCTCGGCCGCCTCGGCACCATCAATTTCTGGAAAATAAACATGAAACCAGGGCGCCCTCTGGCTTTCGGACAACTGGGCGACGCCATATTTTTTGGTCTGCCCGGTAACCCTGTTGCCACCGTGGTGACGCTTTACCAGTTCGTACGTCCCAGCATCCTCAAGCGCATGGGCAAAACGGCCCCCTGGACCGCTCCGCTGGTACAGATTCCTTTGGCAGAGGATCTCCAGAAAAAGGGGGGACGCACCGATTTCCAGCGCGGTCGGCTGCTGCAGACCCCCAGCGGACTACAGGTGACGGGGATTGGTCAGCAGGCCTCCCATATCATGAGTGGAATGGCCCATGCCGACTGTCTGATCATTCTCGCGGCCGAAGCGGAGCATGCCAAGGCCGGCAGTCTGGTCGATGTACAGTTGCTGGAAGGGCTCGTCTAGGCTGGCTTAATCCAGACCATGACGCGCCGTGTAGGGCGTCGAGTGGCTGAGATGAAAGCGGAAGTTGTCGGCGTAGAGCTGCTGTAGTGCAGGATTCCCCCAAAATATCAGGAGATTTTCGGCGTTGGCCTGCTCTGCCGCCTTGCTGAAATTAAAGCTGCCCGTGATCAGCGTCCCCGAATCGATCACCATCACCTTGTTATGGGCAATAGCGTGCTGGTCATCAATGTAAACGGGCACACCCTGATTGGCGAAAAAATCGGCCACCGAATATTTCTGGGTGCGCTGACTCTTGTCCAGCACCACCTTCACCTCGACCCCCCTTTTGGCGGCATTGAGCACGGCCTTGGCAATCGGCGCGCTGGTGAAGCTATAGGCTTGCACCCAGACCCGCTGCTTCGCCTCGCCGACCGCCTGCACAATGGCCGCCGTCGCCCCGCCCGGCGGCGAGAAAGCCACTTCAATCGTCCCTTGCGCCGGCACCGTTACGGGCGTGTGTGGCAGTGCGGCGGTGGCCGCTGACCACTGATTTTGCCCCCAGCTTTTCAGCGATTGCCAGCCAGATCCAGGCCCATCGGCCTGTGCCCCTGCGGCAAAAGTCGCCAGCGACAGTCCACAAACCAGCACAATGCTCGACCGCTTTAGTCCACCCATGGACGCTCCTGATTATTATTATTCCTGTCATTGTAGTGGCGGAGGCGGTGTCCCCCGTTTCCTGTGTTTATTACGTTTCAGGATTTTTCACTATGCACACTAATAGATTGATAATTAAAGCACTCGTGTATTATACTGTTTCCAGACGTAGCAGGCAATCCCTGCCATCGGGGCAGACGGCGGGGCAGACGGGGAACAGTGAGGCGGAGCCAATGCAATGGCACTATCAGCAAGGGCAGTTCATGCGTTAGGCGAAGGTAATCATTTAGACGGCGCGGGGCTTTACTTGCGGGTACGCGGGGCAAGCCGCGCATGGGGGTGTATCGTTGGAAGGTAAACGGCAAACACAAAGAGCTAGGGCTAGGTGCTACCGCTATAAAAACGCTGGCGGAAGCACGAGCACTGGCGCGTGAACTACGCAAAGCGATTGCAGAGGGACACGATCCGGCACTTGTCCTGCACCCTGAGGCAGAGAAACCACCCCGTACCTTTCAAGAGATAGCCTTAGGGACTGTCAAGACATTGCGCCCCAGCTGGCGTAATGCAAAGCACGCGCAGCAGTGGGAGAACACCTTAAAGGACTATGCTTACCCTGTCATAGGCACCAAGACCGTGGCAGCCATAACGGTTGACGACGTGCTCAAGGTGTTGTCTCCTATCTGGAGCACCAAGACAGAGACAGCAACTCGATTGCGTCAGCGTATCGAGATAATATTAGACAGAGCGGCGGCACTTGGTGAAAGGGACAGGGACCGCATCAACCCCGCAATCTGGAAGGGCAATCTGGAGCATCTGTTACCCAACGCAAAAAAAATGCAAAAACGGAAACATTTTGCCGCCCTACCCTATACCGAAGCTCCGGCACTCATGGCACAGCTACGGCAGATGCACACGATAGGCGCGTATTGCTTGCGCCTGATAGTCCTTACCGCCTGCCGCTCTGGGGAAATACGCGGGTTACAGCGGGATGAAATTGACTTGAGCAACAAGACGCTAACGATTCCAGAAAGCCGCACCAAAACCCGCAAGCCGCACACCGTACCGCTGACTGATGAAGCGTTACAGATTATCGAGTGCATGACCGCATACAGCATCAGCGGCACCGTGTTCCCCAACCGTAAAGGCCAACCGCTTACGGATGCAGGCATTACCAAAGTAATGCGCCAATTCTCGGCAGAAGCCACCGTCCACGGTTTACGCTCCACTTTTCGGGACTGGGCAGGCGATAAAACGCACCACAGCCGCGAAGTGATCGAGCAATGTCTGGCGCACGCTTTGGGTGGCGTGGAAGGGGCGTATAGGCGCAGCGATGCACTAGAGAAGCGTCGCACTGTTATGGACGATTGGGCGCATTATCTGGATGGCACGATGGGCAATATCATTGCACTGCCAATGCGCAAGGCATGATTCACAAAATACCACCACAATCGCGCCAGCAGTTTTTGCATTTTTTATTCGCTATCAGGTGTCCGCCGACAAAGCCGTTGGCTTTACGACTGCTGAAAGCGCACGCAGGGGCGGTGTCATTTTTTACGGGCCTCCATCCAGGCGAGCAGGTCATCTCGCAACCAGCCCACCGCGCGCGCACCTATAGAATTTTCTTGGGGAAATCGATCGCCTTAGCAATTCTCCAAAAGGTGGCCCGGCTGACCCCAAGAACACGGGCCGATTCTGCGGGGCGCAGAATGCGATCCATTTCTCGTGGTGTGCTGCGAATCCCTTTTTCCATAGCACTCTCCCTGCAATCACGTGAAACACACCGTCCATGGTAGGGAGATCAAGAGCATGTGAGTGAAGCAAAAAAGTGTGTATTTTTGACTTACTGAAGCACCTGAAAAAAACCGCCCCACATTCCTAGTGTAGTGTTGCATTCTTGATGCCGTTTAATGGTTGGCATGGTAAAATAGGCTCCACTGTGAAGAATCCGATGGAGTCGAACATTGCGAGTGGCACCCAAAGTGACTTTAACCAGCGAAGAGCAGTCTGAACTGGCAAGGATAGTGGCTTCCCGATTAAGCAGCGTCAGATTGTCGCAGCGTGCTCAGATGGTGCTACTGGCGGCAGATGGTCTGCAAAACAAAGAGATTGCGGATCGCTTAGGGGTAGATCGCATGCAAGTCGCGCGTTGGCGCCAGCGTTATCTGGAGCACCGGTTGGCCGGTATTGAACGTGACCTACCGCGTGGCGCACCACCCGTGAAGGTCGATGTCGCGCGTCTGGTGGAATTGACCACGCAAAGCAAGCCGGAGGCCGTCACCCACTGGAGTACGCGCAGCATGGCGGCAGAACTGGGTGTCAGTGCGGCCAGCGTTTCGCGGCATTGGCGCAAGAACGGCCTCAAGCCCCATCTGGTGCGGGGTTTCAAGGTTTCACGCGATCCCCGGTTTATCGAGAAGCTGGAAGATATCGTGGGTTTGTATATGTCCCCACCGGAGCACGCTCTGGTACTCTGCGTGGATGAGAAAAGCCAGGTACAGGCACTGGACCGCACCCAACCGGGATTACCGTTAAAAAGGGGGCGGGCAGAAACCATGACCCACGACTACAAACGCAATGGCACGACGACGCTATTCGCTGCACTCAACGTACTGGATGGTCAAGTCATCGGGCAATGCCAACAGCGCCATACCCA